>JBQELM010000093.1:0-7094 GCA_052103915.1 Mycetocola sp.
TCTGGCGTTCGAATGTCGACATGATCCGAATATCGCGTCGGGTCATCAGGGCGATCAGTCCAGCGGTCGCTGTCGCAAGACCAACGCCGAAGGCAATACTCGTGGGTGTTGGCCGCGAATGAGAATCGTCCAGCTGCATAAACGGTGCCGGACCGGCGATCTGCCAGCTGCCCCGAATCAGAACGCCTGCCGTCCCGTCCCCAATCTCGTTCCCGTACTCGTCAACATCACCAAGGACAAAAACGTAATCGGCCTCGTCCCAGCTTTCCGGGGAATCGACCGTTATCTCCAGCTCGGGCAGCCAAGCATCATTGATTGCCGCCATGAGCAGAATGCCTAAACGCATGTTTTTGACCGCATTTTCACGTTCCATTTCCATCACGCGCAGCTGTTGTTTGAGCTGCGCGGACCCCACGTTTTCTGGGTGGAGTGACGGGTCAGAGTCCGTGCCGCCATTCGCCGCCTCTGCGGCCCTTTCTTCCCGAATACTCAGGTCAAGAGCGGTTGTGCGTTCCAGAATCAGCTGTTCGCCATGAATCATGGTGTTCAGGTTGTGTGACGCCTGAATCCCCAGCACAGTACCCGCGCTGAGAGCGATGAGAGCACCAAAACCGACAACGCCAAGGAGCACGCGGGTGGGGATGCCGGCGAGTCGGTCCCAGGCGCGGGGCGTGGCCGTCTGCGGGGACGCGGTGCTGCTGGACAACGTCACTCGACGACAGCGGTGTCCGACGACACCGGGGCGGAGCCGGATCGAGCGCTGTCACGGTGAGCCGCCGGCTCGCTCTCGCCTCGTGGGGTGGCCTGCACGGCGGACGGTGCCGAGGACACGTCCCGATACCCGGCGCCGCGTTCCCGGAAGGAGCTCAGAGCGATCGTAAACAAAACAGCGATCAGCGTTGCCGCGCCCAGCGTGATCAGGATGGGAGCGAGCGCCCAGGACAGCTGAAGGAAGAAGTACGCCTGCGCCATATCCTCACCGTCGTAGAACGTTGATGTGCCCGTGTAAAAGCCCGTTGAGGTGCCGAGCGCGGACAGCTGAGCCCACATCCCGAGTGCCAGGAGACCCGCCCCCACAACGATCAGGACCCACATCCAGCCGTTGCGAATCCAGCGGCGCGGCGGGGCGTCCGGAACCGGTGTCTCCGCTGTTCGCCACGGCGGGGTGGGGGTCGTCTCCGGGGTGTACCCGTCTGGCTCTGCGACACTGTCGTGAACGGTGTTCCCCTCGTGCTGTCCGGGGGCGGTTCCCACCGCACGGGTTGAGGAATCGCCCTGACCGCGTCCAAGCGGAGTGACCGCACGGGGCGTCAATGGCTCGGGCCGGGCCGCCATCCGCGCGGACGACACCTGGACGTCACGGGCCTCCCCATCGGCGCCCTGATCCCTCCCCCTCGTGCCTTCCTCCGCGACAAAACCCGGTTGGAACTCGGCCGCATAGCGCGGGTCGAAGCTGGGGTTGGGCATGACAGCACTCCACTCGGTTGTTCTGCACAGCCACGGGGAACGATGCTGTGTCCTCAGCACCCGAGCCTAGCGACAGGTCCACCCACCGCTGCCCGAGACTGGGCAGAATAGTCACGGTAAGGAGCCCACATGCAGAACATCATCATCGACTCGCCGCTCGGGGATCTCACGATCGTCGGCACCGCTGTGGGTCTCACCGGCGTGTACTTTGATGAGCACCGTCACGCCCCGGCTCTCTCTGACCGTGGCGAACGGGTCCCTGTGCCGCAGGCTCAGCACCATCTCCAGGAGGCCGCACGTCAGTTGACGGAGTACTTCGCCGACGAACGGCAGGTTTTTGATCTCCCTCACGACGTTGCGGGAACGCCATTCCAGCACGATGTCTGGCGGCAGTTGCAGCTCATTCCCTACGGCCAGACCGCCAGCTATGGCGAGATCGCCGAGCGGTTGAACAACCCCAACGCCGTGCGCGCGGTTGGACTGGCCAACGGCCGGAATCCGCTCAGCATCATCGTCCCGTGCCATCGGGTGGTTGGCGCCAACGGTTCACTGACCGGTTACGGCGGCGGGATCAGCCGCAAGCGGGCCCTGCTGGAACGCGAGCGGGCTGTGGCGGGGGTCACGCTGTACTAGAGCGGTGCGCCGCTCACCAGGTCACGCAGCCAATCCCGGGCTTCAACAAAAACCGCGTCGGTGTAGCGGCCCTCCACGATGGGAGCCACACCGTCCGCGCGAGGGTAGGACCCCAGGAAGGTCACACCCGGGCTGAACCGGCGAACACCAAGCAGCGCATCCGCCACCCGCTCGTCGGCGACGTGTCCATCCAGGTCGATCACAAAGCGGTACCGGCCCATCGCGTCACCAATCGGGCGCGACTCCAGGAGCGACATGTTGACACCGCGAGTGGAGAACTGTTCAAGGAGTCCGAGCAGAGCTCCTGACTGGTCGACGGGAAGCTCGGCAACAATGCTCGTTTTGTCGATGCCTGTTCGTTCAGGAACGGGGCGGGTACTGCGCGCAACTAGGACAAACCGGGTCACCGCCGACGCCGAATCAGCCAGCCCCTCCGCCAAAACATCAACGTCGTAGTGATCAACAACGCCGGGAGGAGCGATGGCCGCATCGGCCAGCTCTGATTCAAAGAGGTCGGCCGCAGCGGCGACGTTACTTGTCGCGGGGATGTGACCGTGACTGGGCAGTTCCCGGTCAAGCCACTGATGACACTGGGCGTACGCAACTGGGTGCGCGTTTACGCGTCGGACGTCTTCCAGCCGGGTTCCCCTGCGCGCAACAAGCACAAAGGAGACAGGGACCAGATACTCCCCCACAATACGAAGGCCTGGAATCGTGGCCAGCGCGTCCTGTGCGACGGACACCCCACCCTCGATGGAGTTCTCCACGGCGATAACCGCGGCATCGCTGCGTCCGGCCACGACCTCGGCGAGCGCCTCACCCACGTTGTTCACGCTGTGCCAGTCCTGGCCAACGGCCTCGGGCACCTGTGCCAGAGCCGCCTCCGTAAACGTCCCGCGCGGACCAAGGTAGCTGTACCGTCTGCGGGGCTCGGGGGCGTGGTCGGTGCTCATTCTCAAAATCTTAGCGACCTTCGGGGGCAGGCCCACCTGCGCCACCGGCCAGGTGAGGCCAATCAACGGGCTGACGATTGTCGTCGCGGAGCATCCCAGCACTCCAGCTGTCAGATCGCTGTCCGCGCTGGACCAGGTCCTGTCGTCCGCTGCCCTCAAACTGGAAGCCGAGCGCCTGAGCCACCCGAGCCGAGTCGACGTTTCCGCGGCCGGATCGCCAGGCCAGTCGGGTCAATCGCAGACCCGTTGGTAGCTCGGCAAAAGCAAAGGTGATCACAGCGTTGGCCGCCTCGCGCAGAAAGCCATGCCCGCGCCAGTCGTGGTGCAGCCAGAAACCCAGCTCTGCCCCACCCTGACCGATGTCGTGCAGGTCGATAACCCCGATCAGTTCGCCCTGGGCTCTGATCGCCCACACCATCGTTGTCCCCCGCTGCCAGCCCGCCGTAGCGATGTCGCGGACAAAGTGTTCGGCGTCACGACGACGGTAGGGAACGGGAACGGTAGTCCAGCGCTGAATGTCCGGGTCCTGGCAGGCGTCAAGAATGTGGTCAATGTCAGCGTCAACCGGCACGCTGAGCTCCAGCCGGTCGGTGCGCAGAATGACGGGAAGCATATTTACCACGCTACCGGCGTCACCCCACTCGCCCTGCCGCACACTCCGGACAGAGCCGGACAGAAAGGAACAGTTCAGGGGTGAACAACCACCGGTTTGAGCATCAACCGACTATTCAGCGTGAGGCCTGCCACAATGTCTGCATGAACAATCGCGCGGGAACCCCGGCAACTGCTGACGATCTGATCGACGTTGAGGAACTCGTTTCCGCTTACTTTTCGATCACACCAGACCCGAGTAACCCCGCACAACGGGTCAGCTTTGGCACCAGCGGTCACCGCGGCACCTCACTCAACGGCTCATTCAACGAACACCACATCGCAGCAACAACCCAGGCGATCGTTGAGTACCGGGCAGCACAGGGCATCACAGGACCACTCTTCATCGGAGCCGATACCCACGCTCTCAGCGCACCGGCCCTCACCACGGCGCTCTCCGTCCTTGTGGGGAACGGTGTTGATGTCAGAGTTGACGAGTTTGGCGACTTTGTCCCCACTCCCGCGCTCAGCCTGGCGATCATTGAGCACAATGCGTCCGGCCCCGCTGATCGTGCGGACGGCATTGTTGTCACCCCCAGCCACAACCCGCCGGGTGATGGCGGATTCAAGTACAACCCCCCGCACGGTGGTCCCGCCGATTCGGACGCCACCGGGTGGATCGCCAACCGCGCAAATGAGCTCCTCGTCGACGACCTGCGGTCCGTCGTTCAGGCCGAGCCGAGCGGTGTTGCCAGCTACGACTTCCGCGGAGCCTACGTCCGCGCGCTCGCCAGCATTATTGATGTTGATGCGATCCGTCGGTCAGGCATTCGTATCGGTGCGGATCCGCTCGGCGGCGCAAGCGTCAACTACTGGAGCGCCATCGCCGAGGAGTACGGCCTTGATATCACGGTTGTGAACCCCAGCGTTGACCCGCAGTGGGCGTTCATGACGCTCGATTGGGACGAAAAGATCCGCATGGATCCGTCCAGCCCCTCCGCCATGTCGTCCCTGGTGGAGCGCCGTCAGGAATTTGACCTGCTCACCGGCAACGACGCCGACGCCGACCGGCACGGCATTGTCACGCCGGACGCTGGCCTGATGAACCCCAACCATTTCCTCGCTGTCTCCATCGACTACCTGTTGAGCCACCGCCCGCTCTGGCCCGCAACGGCGGCCGTTGGCAAGACGCTGGTGTCCTCATCCATCATTGACCGAGTTGTTGACTCGCACGATCGCCAGCTCCTTGAGGTGCCCGTCGGCTTTAAATGGTTTGTGCCTGGACTGAGCGACGGAACGGTTGTTTTTGGTGGTGAGGAGAGCGCCGGTGCCAGTTTCCTTCGCCAGGACGGCAGCGTCTGGACAACGGACAAGGACGGGATTCTGCTGTGTCTGCTCGCCGCAGAGATCCGTGCCGTCACCGGACGGTCGCCCTCTGAACTGTATGCAGACCTGACCGAGCGATTTGGCGCGCCGGTCTATCAGCGCGTTGATGCTCCGGCGACCGCAGCGCAGAAGTCGGCACTGTCCAAGCTGTCCGCGGCCGACGTAGAGGCACGCACACTCGCCGGGGATGCCATTACGGCGACATTGACGCAGGCGCCGGGCAATGGCGCGGGAATCGGCGGGCTTAAGGTCGCCACAGAAAACGCCTGGTTTGCCGCACGCCCAAGCGGCACAGAGGACGTCTACAAGATTTACGCTGAGTCCTTCATCGGCGAGGAGCACCTCCGTGAGGTGCAGGCCGAAGCAAAGCGTCTTGTTGATGGAGCCATCGGCTCCTAGTCCCATCCAAGCGGTGCTTCTTTACGGCCAAACAAGCAGGGCAAAAACCGCCCCCCTCAACGGGTGACAACGGCGTCACCTGTTGAGGGGAGGGGTGAAGTGGGCGGATGAATACGGCAATTTACCAGCCAGTGACACGCCCGGGTATCTATACTTACGAATGGACCTGAGCGCCCCGAACCCTCAGGCCCCTTCCCCCGGCAACATCTGCCCCCGCTTACCCTGAAAGAACCACCCGTGACCCACCCGATATCGGGTCGGACGACGATTCGTCGCGCCATCGTGGCTTCCGCCATTCTGGCCCTCGTCGCTGTGCCGACCACTGCTGCGCTCGCGAGCGCCGCTCAGACGCCCACCACGATCCCCGCCCTCGGCGGATTCACCGTCCTGGTTCAGCACGATGCAACGATCTCCTCGAACGGTGGAGAAATCGAAGGAAGCCTTGCTGTCGGCGGCGACCTGACCTTCAACACCTACAACCTGAAGGGCAACACCGACGGCAACCCGCTTCCCACCACCGACCTGCCCAACACGCAGGTGGTTGTGGGCGGAACGGTCCGTCCCAACTCTGATCAGCGCCTGAACCTGGACGCCGGACGTGCGCGTATCGCAAACACGGACGGCATGGAGACCAGCCCCGATGGCCGACTCCAGCGCAAAAATGAGCGAGGCTACCTGCTCGCCCAGTACGACACGTCAAAGGTCGGCCCCCGTCAGACAAGCGTTGCCGACTACACCTCCGCCGCCTACCGCGCCGCGTTCTCGGACAGGACGTTCAGCGCCTTGACGAGCGTCGCCTCCGGGTTGGCGGCCAACGCGGTGCCGGTCACCATTGACACACAAAACTCCACCGATGACCGGCTCACCATGAAGCTGACGGCGGACGTCGTGAACATCTGGACCCCGAGCGCCGCACAGTTGCAGAAGCTCAACGAGGTCAACTTCTCCGGCACAAAGCCAAGCGCCAGCACCCCTCTGCTGATCAAGGTCAGCGGAGCGCATGCCCCGATCAGCGGCGTGCGCCTGAACGGCAGCCAGTCGTACTTTGCCTCCTCAGTGGTGTGGGACTTCAGCGATTGGTCTGAGGTCACGCTTGAGGGCTCAACCGAGATGTCCGGGTTGATCCTGGCGCAGAACGCCCACCTCACGATGGCGCGGCAAAACCCGATGCGCGGACAGATTGTTGCGCGGTCACTCAACATCTCCGGTGCGGGCGAGATTCACAACTACCGTTCAACGATCTCCGTCCCCGAGCCGACCACTGAGCCCACTGTTGAGCCCACCCCCACGGACGAGCCCACAGTTGAGCCGACCGTTGACCCCACGGACGAGCCCACCGTCGACCCTACGGACGAACCCACCGTCGACCCCACGGACGAGCCCACGGTAGAACCGACAGTCGAGCCCACGGACGAACCCACCGTAGAACCGACGGACGAGCCCACCACTGACCCGACAGACGAGCCGACTGTAGACCCGACAGACGAGCCCACCACCACGCCGACCCCCACGGACGTACCAACACCTCGCTCCGACGACCCGACCCCCACGGACGAGCCCACCGTCGACCCGACAGACGAGCCCACCGTAGAACCGACCGTCGACCCGACGGATGAGCCCACCCCGACCGAGACGCCCACCGTCTCACCCACGGAGGAGCCCACC
>JBQELM010000094.1:0-838 GCA_052103915.1 Mycetocola sp.
CAGCGCAGGTGTGGGAGGCGGGGCAGCGGTTGAGCGCCGTCGATGTCACTAGGGCGCTCGCCGGGCTGACCGCGTTTGAACGGCACACGATTGCGGCGTTCTCCGGTGTTGACGTCGTGCTGACCCCGGCCATGGCGCTGACGCCCCGTCCGCACGACTGGTATGACCAGGACGACATGGAGGTGAACTTCCTTCAGCAGGTCCAGTACACGCCGTTCACCTCGTTTGTGAATGTGTGTGGTTTGCCTGCCATCTCGCTTCCGGTGTCGCAGACAGCTGACGGTGTGCCGATGGCGGCGCACCTGATCGGACGGCCGGGCGCTGAAGCTCAGCTCCTTGGCGTGGCCGCCCAGCTCCAGCGTCGGTTGCGCTGGCAGGATCGCGTTCCGCCGACTCTTTAGCAGAGCAGAGCAGAGCAGAGCAGAGCAGAGCGGGGCAGGGCAGATGGCTCGACCCGACCGTGTGGCATGACGGCTGGTGCGGCCGGATACTGACGGGTCAGAGTGCGCCGTCGTCGTCCAGTCGCGGCGCGGCGGCAACCAAACGCTGCGCCGCCAAACTCTGCGGTGAACCAAGAACACGGTCCCGCTGGCCGTCCTCGACCAGATGCCCCTCGTCAAGGACAAGGATCCGGTCGCTCACCCGCTGCACAACCCCCAGGTCGTGCGAGACCAGCACAAGCGTCAGACCACGCTCGGTCACAAGCGACTCAAGGAGCGCGAGAATTCGTGAGCGGACGGTGACGTCCAGCGCGCTGAGCGGCTCATCGGCAACAAGGACATCCGGCTCGTGAATGAGGGCACGGGCGATCGCAATGCGCTGACGCTGACCGCCAGAT
>JBQELM010000094.1:848-7093 GCA_052103915.1 Mycetocola sp.
TCGTGCGGATACCGGGATGCGCTGTCAGAAGGGAGGTCAAGTCTGCTCAGCATCTGGGCGACCCTGGCCCGGTGATCGCCTCCGATTCTGAACCCGCGCAGCGGCTCAGCGATGATGCGACCCACGCGCATTCGGGGATCAAGCGAGGTGACAGGGTCCTGCAGGACGACTCCGGTGCGGGAACGCCAGGAGCGGTCGGACACGGAGGTGCCGTCCCCGGTGGTGACGGAACCGGAGCTGGGGTGGTCTAGTCCCAGAAGCAATCGAACCAGCGTTGACTTCCCCGACCCCGAACCGCCAACGATAGCGACGCTCTGGTTGGCGTTCAGGTCAAAGCTCATAGGGTGCAAAGCCGTTGATACCCCGGCCGGTCCACGGTGGGTCCTGCCGAGGTCACGAACACGAAGCAGGGGACTAGTCATGGTGTACTCCCTGCCAGGCGGTGGCCTGCGCCGCCTCACGCAGCGCCCTGGCGCTGGCCGAGGCGGGGGTGTGCAGCAGAGCCGGAACGGTTGCCTCCTCCACCACCCTGCCGGCATCCAGCACGTACGCGGTGTCGGCGGCGAGCCGGAGCACGGCGAGATCGTGGGTGACAAACAGGGTGGAGAGCCCACGTGCCCGGCTCAGCGTGTGCAGGAGCTCAAGGATTCGGGCCTGCACAACGGTATCGAGCGCCGTTGTTGGCTCGTCGGCCAGGAGCAGTGACGGTTGGGCTGAGAGCGCAGCCGCGATCTGGACGCGCTGCCGTTGCCCGCCGGAGAGCTCATGCGGGTACCGCCGGATGATGCGTTCCGGATCGGGCAGGCCAACTTCCGCCGCCAGTTCCGTGGCGTAGTCGCGTCGCTCACCGCGGGAAATGAGGGAGTGGGCGAGTGCCCCCTCAACAATCTGGGGACCGATACGCCGCAGCGGGTCAAGCGCCGTCGATGGGTCCTGAAGGACAATCCCAATCTGTCGACCACGGATACCAGCCAGCGTCCGCTCGGGGGCACCAACAAGTTCCGTGCCGTTCCAGGTGATCTGCCCGCTCACGCTCATCTGTGCCGGGAGCAGGCCAAGGATGGCTCTGAGGGTGAGCGACTTTCCCGAACCGGACTCGCCGATCAGCCCAACCCTGGCCCCGGAGGGGACCCGAGCACTCACGTCACTCAGCAGGGTTGTGCCGTGTGTCGTGATGGTCAGATTGCTGATGGTCAAGCCCGTCGTCATCGTTGCCCTCCTGCGTCCCTGAGACCGTCACCCAGCAGCGTAAATCCGAGGCCCGTCAGGGTGATGGCCAGCCCCGGCCAGATCACGGTGAGCGGATACACGGCCAGGTAGGACTGCATATCGGCGAGCATGCGTCCCCACGATGCTGTTTCGGGCCCGGCGCCGTAACCCAGATAACTCAGTCCGGCCTCGGCGAGAACGGCGAGGGCCATGGTCCAGCTCAGCTGGACAATGAGAACGGGGGACACCGCGGGCAGTTGATGGTCACGCAGGATGCGCAGCGGTCCCAGGCCAGAGGCGCGGGCAGCGAGGACGTAGTCGCTGTTCTGCGTTGTCCTGAATTCACCGCGGAGGATCCGCGCAATGTTGACACCAAATCCCAGGCCTACCGCCGCGACAACAACCCCGAGTGACCCGCCGAGCACACTGGCCATCAGCATTGCGAGGAGGACCGTCGGGAAGGCGAGGAGGACGTCGAGCACAACACCAAGAACAACGCGTGCCCGATAGGGCGTCAGTGCGGCCAGCGCGCCAAAAAGCACGCCGACGGCTGCGGCGATCACACCACCACACACGGCAACGATGAGCGCTGTGCGTGAGCCTGCCATGATCAGGGACAGAACATCCCTGCCGGAGGCGTCCGTTCCGAGCAGGTGCAGCGGTCCCGGCGGGGCCCAGCGGCTGTAGGGGTCGGCGGCTTGCGGGTCGTACGGTGTCCAGAGTAGTGAGAGCCCGGCGGTGAGAACTACACCGCTGAGCAGTGCAACACCAATCCACCCCAGAACACCGATCCCGGCGCGACGACGCCGGCGAGCGGTCCGGGTAACGCTCTGCGCTGTTGGTGCTGCACCCGCGCCGCTCATACCTGCACCCGCTGTCGGGGGTCAATGCTGCGATGCAGGACATCAACGACAACACCGATGATGAGAACGGCGGCCGTGAGGACAAGGACCTCGCTCTGTACCTTGATGAGGTCCCGGTTGCCCACGTCGGCGACGAGCATCCGGCCAAGGCCGGGCAGCGAGAAAAGCTGCTCAACGATGACAGCACCAACCAGCAGACCGGCGACCTGAACACCGAGGACGGAGACAACGCTGACGCCGGCGGAGGGAAGTCCACGTCGCAGCGTTGCACCCAGCCGGGTGTGACCTCGCGCGGCTGACGCCAGCACGTACTCCTGAGCGGCCGCGTCAATGGTCGCCGACCGGATGATGCGCATCAGAACGGCGCCCTCAACCAGGCCGATGGTGAGTGCTGGCAGGGCGAGCGAGCGCAGCGCCTCCACGGGGTTGTCCCAGCCGGCGCGGGGAAAGCCCTGCACGGGGAACCAGCCGAGTCCAACCGAGAACACGATCACCAGGAGCATTCCAGCCCACACAATTGGCAGAGCAGCGGCCAACTGTGCGGCGACGGTCAGCGCAACCCCTCCGGGGCGCGAGCGATTGAGCGCGGTGATGATGCCACCGGGGACGGCGATGACGACGGCGACAAGCATGGCAAGCGCTGTCAGCGGCGCGGTCACCTGGGCCTTCTGTGCGATCTCCGAGGCGATGGGGGTACCGGTCACGCTTGAAACGCCAAGGTCGCCGCGGAGCAGTCCGCCGATCCAGTCCAGGTACTGACTGAGCATCGGGCGATCAAGACCGAGTTCTGTGCGAAGTGCGGCAACCCGCTCCGGTGAGCTATCTGTTCCAGCGATAACCTGTGCAACGTCGCCGGGGGCAACCCGCAGTACAACAAAAATCAGGATGCTGGCCAGAACGAGTCCGCCACACAGGGCAAGAACACGGGTCAGGATGAGCCTGGTCATTACTCCAGCGTCACGGCACCCAGGTCAAGCCTGGCTGTCGTGGAGTCGGTGGGGAAGCCGGTGACACCGTTGCGAACGGCTGTCAGAGCGGTCCCGGTGTACAGCCAGTCACCCGCGTGGTCCTCCGACACGATTCGCGCCGCTGCGGCGAGGGCCTCTGCGGCTTCCTCATCAGAGGTGGCCTGGGACGCCTCGCGGTACAGGCTGATGACGTCGGGGTTGTCGTAGCCGAAGTAGTAGTCGGGATTGGCCCAGTTGCCGAAGTCGCGGGCCTCAGCGTGGTCAACCATGCTGAGCTCGTAGTTGTGGTTGGTGTAAACGTCGTTCAGCCAGAGCGGGAACTCGACACTTGACACGTTCAGCGTGATTCCGACGGCCTCAAGCTGTGAGCGCAGAACCGTTCCGATGGCCTCGGGGTAGTGATTGGGGATGGTCAGCGTGATGGACAAATCTGACTGTCCGGCCTCGGCCAGAAGCCGTCTGGACTCCTCCGGGTTGTACTCCACCACATCGGTGAGGTCCTCGTAGCCGGGGTCAAGCTCGGGGATGGGGCCACCGATGCGGACACCGGCCCCGCCGACCGCCTCGATAAGCGCATCGTGGTCGATGGCCTGGCGAATGGCCTGACGCACCCTGACATCCGTGAACGGCTCCACAGCGTTGTTAAAGGCGAGCGTGTACACATCCGTTGTTTTGCCCTCAACGAGGGTGACGTCCGTGTTGGCTTCCACCTGCACAGCGAGGGTGGCATCAACGTTGGTCTGGACATCAACCTCGCCGGTGAGGACCGCATTGATCGCGGCCGAGGGGTCGGTGATGTACTGGAAGCTCACGGTGTCAAGACCCGGCTGCTCGCCCCAGTAGTCGCCAAAACGCTCGAGGGTGATGCTGTCGCCCTGCCGCCAGTCGGTGAGGGTGAACGGTCCCGTTCCGATTGCTGTGTCGGAGAGGTTGACGGTGTCGCTGACGGGGATCACAAGACCGGCACGCCCGGCCAGGTTCCACAGCAGCTGAGAGTCTGGCTGGGAGAGGCTGATCTCCACGGTGTTTTCGTCGCTTGTTTCGATGCGATCAACCGAGGCGAAGGCCTGGTGGCCTGCGGCGCTCTCGTCGTCACGGACAGCCTGCAACGAGGCCACAACCTCGCCGGCTCCGACGGGCTGACCGTCGTGGAAGGTGACGCCGTCGTTCATGACAAAGCTGTAGTGGAGTCCGTCCTCGGACACGGTGTAGTCCTTGGCCAGCTCGGGGACGATGGCGCCCGAGGGGTCAAGAGCAACCAGGCCCTCGTACACGTTGCCGATCAGGATCTGGTCAAGGGCTACACCGCTGGTGTGGCGGATGTCCAGGTCGGTTGGTTCAAGCACCAGTCCAACAACCAGTTCCTTTGCCGCGGCAGCCGATGGCGTTGCGTCGGGCTCTGCTGCGGGCGAAGTGCAGGAGGTGACGGCCAGGGTGAGGCCGAGCGCGGCGGCAAACAGGCCAACACGGGCACGAGTGGAGGTCACGTTGTTTCCTTTGGGGTGATGAGGACTACAGTGCAGGCTACCGCGTGCGCCGCGGCGGGTGGGTAACGATGACATCGCACGACGCGGCTCCGGGACGGGCAGGACGCGGAATACCCGCGGAGATCTGTGCGCCGTGGCTGCGGGACGGCGGGTTTTTTGTCGTCCAAACCCTGGCGGGCATAGGTTAGGCGTGCCTATACTTATTTGGATATGACCACTCTTCCTGCAACCCCGTCATCGCGCCCCGCGCGGTCTGTTGCGGCAGCCAGTCAGTCATTTGCTCGGCACCCGCAGTACCTGTTGGTCTCAGACGAGACGGGCTTGGCGTCACTTGAAGCCGCCATCGCTGCCCTTCCGCTCTGTGCGGCTGGACGCATTTTTATCGAGGTCGAGAACGCCGCAGACGTGTCGGTCATCACCGCACCGAGCCGGATGTCCGTGACCTGGCTGGTGAGGGCACACCGCAGCGGAGACACGGGATCGGGTTTGGCGTGTGCTCGTGGACAGGCCGCTGGTCGTGCTGTGGCGGCCTGGTGCTCTGAGATGCTTCCGTGCTCCGGTGACGACGCCGCAGGCGTGCCGCGGGGCAACGGGGCGGACGCCGCTCCTTCTCGTGCCGCATCTGACACGGCGATCACCCTGAGCTCCGTGTGGCTTGGTGGCGAGTACCGCACCGTTGCGGCCGCCTACGAGGCGCTGGTTGAGGAGGGCCCGGTTGATCCGGAGCTTGTTGATGCTCCCGCTGACTTCCGCCTTGGCCGCAGGTAGCCGCCGTCGCTGAGCCCAGCCTCGATCTCGAATCGATTGGTGAGCGGGTTCGCTCCGGCCCAGAGGTTAAGCACGGGGAACAGCAAACCGTATCGTCGCCACTGCTCGCGATGAACGGACTCGTGCCTCAGCACGGCCGGTGTGACATTTGACCCCGTGAGGTAGCACGAACCAACACAGATGCCGCCGCGTCGGTATGCCCAACGGGGGAGACCAGTGAAAACAAAGAGTCCGTGACGCCGTCTGATCTCGCCCGTGCTCCACAGCGCACCCCAGGCCAGTCCGACGGCCGTCGCGAACAGGTAACCAATCAGGCTGATCGGCGAGTTGATCAGGAGGCGTCTCATGCCGGCCCAAGCGCGCGGCTCAACGCCCCAATGATCCGCAGGATTGGCGACATGGAGTTGGTGATGTCCTCGTCCGTCCCCGGCGCGAATCCGGTGAGGGCTGCACCGCGAACCGGAAGGATCGTTGCGATCTCAGCGATGGCTCCGGTCACCTCCGTTGTGCTCAGGCCAAACGGGACGAAGTCTCCCGCGCTGATCTCACGTGGATCAATGATCGGCAGATCCACCAGGATGTAGCTGTCGGTGATCCCGTCCCGGCTGGCCAGAGCGCGGATGGTTTCTGTCAGGGACGTCAGCTCGGCCACCCGGGTCACACCCGACTCGGCTGTTGAGTCGGGTCGGTCTTCTCTTGCGCCAACCAGGACGATCTGATCCGCATCAAGCGCCGTGTGTGGGGCAAGCAGTGCGTCTGCCTGCCCGCGGAGGAGCGCAACAAACGCCTCGTCAGCGCTGACGTTTCCGCTGGCGGGCGCCAGGCCCGGTCGCGGGGAAAAAATGATGACCAACGGTCGTTGATGCCGGGCGGCCACGTGTTCGATGCTGCCAAGCGCCGCAGCGGCCCCACCGCCTACCGTCACAATCGGTTCCGTGCGCTGGGCCAGC
>JBQELM010000095.1:0-7027 GCA_052103915.1 Mycetocola sp.
CGTTGACGGCCTGGTGCACGTTTCCGAGCTCAGCTGGAAGCACATCGAGCACGCCAGCGAGGTCGTTGAGGTTGGCCAGGAAGTCACCGTTGAGATCCTCGAGGTTGACCTGGACCGTGAGCGCGTGTCGCTCTCGCTCAAGGCCACCCAGGAGGACCCGTGGCAGGTCTTCGCTCGCACCCACGCGATCGGTCAGCTGGCTCCGGGTAAGGTCACCAAGCTTGTTCCGTTCGGTGCGTTTGTTCGCGTTGCCGATGGCATCGAGGGCCTTGTCCACATCTCAGAGCTGTCGGGCAAGCACGTTGAGCTTGCCGAGCAGGTTGTGTCCGTTGGCGAAGAGGTCTTCGTTAAGGTCATCGACATCGACCTTGACCGTCGCCGCATCTCGCTGAGCCTCAAGCAGGCCAACGAGGGTGTTGACCCCGAGGGCACCGAGTTCGACCCGGCCCTCTACGGCATGACCACCGAGTACGACGAGCAGGGCAACTACAAGTACCCTGAGGGCTTCGACTCGGAGACCAACGAGTGGAAGGAAGGCTTCGACGCCCAGCGCGAGACCTGGGAGCAGGAGTACGCCGCTGCTCAGACCCGTTGGGAAGCTCACAAGAAGCAGGTTGCTGCGTCGCAGGCCGAAGAGGCAGAGGCTCCGGCCGCTGCCAGCGGTTCCAGCTTCGCTGGCGAGTCGGCTTCGGCCGGAACGCTTGCTGACGACGAATCACTCGCTGCACTGCGCGAGCGCCTCTCCAGCAACTCCTAAGTAACACAACACTGTGGGCCGATCCGGTTATCCGGATCGGCCCACAGCCGTTTCAGCGCCCAACAGGCACGTTCACTGCGGTGTTAATTGTGGGGTCGACACTCTCGCGAGACCGGCGTTTGGTGGCGATGGCGGATGCCAGGCCACACCGGTTTGAGGGTGAACCGCGGACTGCGAACCTGCCTGGGAAAGAAAACGAGGACAGGATCGCCTGCAGGTTTACGCGGTGTTTCGGGAGCTGGCGAGGCCAGGGTGGCCCAAAGGATTCTGCTGCTCGCGGCATAAAATTGGGGGAGCGACGGCCCCCAATGCGCCACATGCCGGACACGTCAAAGATCGAGCCTGGGAACACGCTGCTAGGATCGTTCGGTATCGCGTGTAGTCGCGTAGCCCCCACTTAAATCTCACGTCTTAGGGACGCCGTTGCTCACTCAATCACTTCAGGCCTACATCGATTCAGACTTCACCTCTGCGAGCGGTCTTCGGAGCAATCCCCGCCAGGATCGAAGCAAGCAGTCGCTTAACCTGATCCTGCGCTCAACCGCCGATCTCATTGACGAGAGCGGGTATGCGAGCGTGACGACGGCCGAGGTCGCAAAACGCACCGGACTAGCCATCGGCACGGTTTATCGGTTCTTCCCCGATCGTATTGCGCTCATGTTCGGGGTTTATGACTTTGTACTTAAGGGATTCCTTGACATCGCCATTACCCGATTGAGCCAGGCACAGCCTGCCACGTGGGAGGCCTGCTTTAGCGACATTCTTGACGCATCGGCAGAAGCGCGGAGAACGATTCCCGGTTACCAGAGCGTCCACCACAGGATCCTGGGTGAGACGGGCGATAGTGAGCGGTACCGCGAACGGATTTCAGGGATCGGAACCGCGATCGCCGGCGAGCTTGCGAGCTACGGTCTGCCCGATTCGGAGAGCTGGATTCAGCACGTCACTGTTGCCTATGAGCTGTCACTTTCTCTGCAGCGCCTGGCCTTTGACATGAACCCGGACGGCGATGAACGCCTGCTTGGTGAGGCCGTTTCGCTTCCGCTTCGTTATCTCCGTGAGCACCTGGCCGACGAGGAGTAATCTCGGATCATGTCGCTTCTGATTGGTCTCACCGGTGGTATCGCTGCGGGAAAGTCGACGGTTGCACGTCGGTGGTCGGAGCGAGGCGCGATTGTGGTCGACGCTGATCAGGTTGCGCGTGAGGTGGTTGAACCGGGCCAACCGGCGCTTGCGGCGCTGGCAGAGCGCTTTGGTGTCGGTATCCTCCACCAGGATGGTTCGCTTGATCGTGCCGCGCTTGGTTCGCTTGTTTTTTCTGATGATGAGGCCAGGCGCGATCTGAACGCTATCGTGCACCCCGCTGTGCGC
Source organism: Mycetocola sp. (assembly GCA_052103915.1). Classification (GTDB taxonomy): domain Bacteria; phylum Actinomycetota; class Actinomycetes; order Actinomycetales; family Microbacteriaceae; genus Mycetocola_B. The sequence continues at coordinate 2,129 of JBQELM010000095.1, forward strand.
GAGCGGACGGCGACGCTGTTTGCTGAAGCGCGTCGTCGTGACCCCAACGCCGTCATCGTGTACGACGTTCCGCTCCTGGTTGAAGCTGCCGTTCCGCATGAGTTTGATCTTGTTGTTGTGGTTGAGGCTCCCGCGGAGACCCGCATTCGACGGTTGGTTGAGAACAGGGGACTCAGCCGAGACGACGCCGAAAGACGCGTCCGTTCGCAGGCAAGTGATGCGGAACGGCGCGCAATTGCCGATGTTGTACTGAGTAGCGAGGGCTCGGAGGCGATGACCATCGCTCAAGCCGACGAGCTGTGGGCCCGCCGGATCAGATTGTTGGCGTCGTCGCCGCCCCCGGCTCCCGCGCCGTAAGAGATTCTGGATGGCCGTATGCCCCGGGCGGTCGAGGCATACCCGGGTGATCGAGCGGCCCATAGGCACAGGGCACTGGCACCGAGTTATCGCTGGAAAAGAGCCGGCGCCTCTTTTTCATCGCCGATAGTGAACACCGATCATCGTGTCAGTGGTCACGCTTAGACTTTGAGCATGGAAGCCACACGTGCAGTTCGACCGTTCACTGTCGAAAGCGAATACACGCCAAGTGGTGACCAACCTCAAGCCATTGAGCAGCTTGCTGGTCGTATTAACGCCGGCGAAACAGACATTGTTCTCCTCGGCGCAACCGGAACGGGTAAGTCAGCAACAACGGCATGGCTTGTTGAGGCTGTTCAGCGGCCAACCCTTGTTTTGGCTCACAACAAGACCCTTGCGGCACAGCTTGCGAATGAGTTCCGTGAGCTTTTTCCGCACAACGCTGTTGAGTACTTTGTGTCGTACTACGACTACTACCAGCCTGAGGCCTATGTTCCCCAGACAGACACCTTTATCGAAAAGGACTCCTCGATCAACGAGGAGGTCGAGCGGCTGCGTCACTCCACAACCAACTCACTCCTGAGCCGACGCGACGTGATCGTCGTGTCAACGGTGTCCTGCATCTATGGTTTGGGAAAGCCGGAGGAGTACCTCAACGCCATGGTTGCGTTGCAGACGGGAATGCGGATTGATCGCGACTGGCTCATTCGTAAGTTTGTGTCGATGCAGTACAAGCGCAACGACATCGACTTCAGCAGAGGAACATTCCGCGTTCGCGGCGACACCATTGAGATCATTCCGATGTATGAGGAACTCGCTGTCCGGATTGAGATGTTTGGTGACGAGATCGAGGCGTTGCACACGCTTCATCCGCTGACCGGCGACATCGTGAGCTCGCCGGATTCGGTGTCTGTTTTCCCCGCGTCCCACTATGTGGCGAGCACTGACGTCATGCAAAAGGCGATTGTCTCCATCCAGGATGAGCTCGATTCCAGGTTGCAGGAGTTTGAGGGACAGAACAAGCTCCTCGAAGCGCAGCGGCTTCGCATGCGGACCACCTTTGACCTTGAAATGATGGAGCAAATCGGATTCACGTCCGGAATCGAGAACTACTCACGGCACATTGATGGTCGGCAGCCGGGGGAGGCCCCGCATTGCCTCCTCGACTTTTTCCCCGATGATTTTTTGACCGTCATCGACGAGTCCCACGTCACCGTTCCGCAAATCGGTGCGATGTTTGAGGGCGATGCGTCACGGAAGCGCACGCTTGTTGATCACGGATTCCGCTTGCCAAGCGCAATGGATAACCGACCGCTCACCTGGTCCGAGTTCAAGGATCGCGTTGGCCAGACCGTTTACCTGTCGGCGACCCCCGGCAAGTATGAGATGGGCGTTGCCGATGGCGTGGTTGAGCAGATCATCCGCCCGACGGGACTTGTTGACCCTCAGATTGTGGTGAAGCCAAGCAAGGGCCAGATTGACGATCTTCTTGAAGAAGTCCGTCGTCGTACGGAACGAGACGAGCGTGTCCTCGTCACAACACTGACAAAGCGCATGGCGGAGGACCTCACCGACTTCTTGACCGAGGCCGGTGTGCGGGTGCGGTACCTGCACTCGGATGTGGACACGCTGCGTCGTGTGGAGCTTCTCACCGAGCTCAGGGCCGGCGTCTACGACGTTCTGGTTGGTATCAACCTCTTGCGTGAGGGACTTGACCTTCCTGAGGTTTCACTCGTGGCCATCCTTGACGCGGACAAAGAGGGGTTCCTTCGCTCTGCAACGTCCCTCATCCAGACGATCGGACGTGCTGCACGAAACGTATCGGGAGAGGTGCATATGTATGCCGACACCGTGACCCGCTCCATGGCCCTCGCGATCGAGGAGACCGATCGCCGTCGGGAACGCCAGATCGCGTACAACACCGAACACGGAATTGATCCCCAGCCGCTTCGTAAACGGATCGCAGACATTACTGAGGTGCTTGCTCGAGAGGGCGCCGACACCGCCGAACTTCTCGCCTCACGCTCGGGTTCCAAAAAAGCCGGCTCCTCCCACTCCAGCGGCCCGGTTCGAACAGGTATTGCGGCCGAGGGAGCCAACGATCTTGAAGCAATCATCGCCGACCTGAACGAGCAGATGCTGACCGCGGCCGCCGAGCTGAAGTTTGAGCTTGCGGGGCGGCTTCGCGACGAGGTCACTGAGCTGAAGCGGGACCTACGGCAGATGGAGTCTGCCGGGCACGTTGACGTCTAGTTCACGATCGCCAGCCACTGATGGTGGCCTGTAGCGGGCTGCCATCAGCGCGCATATTCGGCCTCAAGCGAACAGTGTCAGAGGTGCACCGTAGACTCATCGAGTGACGATTCAGCGGATCAAGACGGGCAGCGTACTGAGCGTACGCGGGGCCAGAGTACATAACCTCCACAACGTAGACGTCGAGGTCCCACGGGACTCTCTTGTCGTATTTACCGGCCTTTCGGGCTCGGGCAAGTCCTCGCTTGCCTTTGACACCATTTTTGCTGAGGGACAGCGTCGCTACGTTGAGTCGCTGTCGGCATATGCGCGTCAGTTTCTCGGCCAGGTCGACCGCCCCGACGTTGACTTCATCGAGGGCCTCAGCCCCGCCGTCTCCATCGACCAGAAATCAACAAACCGTAACCCGCGTTCAACCGTCGGAACGATTACAGAGATCTATGACTACCTGCGGCTTCTCTGGGCCCGAATCGGCGTTCCGCATTGTCCTGTCTGCGGTGAACGCATCCAGCGGCAGACCGTGCAGCAGATTGCTGACCAGTTGATGGAGCTTGATGCGGGCACCAGGTACATGGTGGTCAGTCCCGTTGTCTCCCAGAAGAAGGGCGAGTTTGTTGAGCTCTTCCAGGAGCTTTCCGCTCAGGGCTACGTCAGGGCAATCGTGGACGGCGAGCAGATTCAGCTCGCGTCCCCTCCCACGCTTAAAAAGTCGTACAAGCACGATATTTCCGTTGTTGTTGATCGTCTTGTCGCCGGGCCAGACATTCTGGGACGTTTGACCGACTCGCTTGAGACCGCGCTCCGCCTCACCGACGGGCTGGTTGAGATCAGTTACGTTGACCGCGAGGGTGACGGGGCAACCCAGACGTTCTCCGAAAAGCTGGCTTGCCCCAACCAGCACCCCATTCAGCTCACTGAGATTGAGCCACGGACGTTCTCTTTTAACGCACCGTTTGGTGCCTGCCCCGACTGTTCCGGTCTGGGCACACGGATGTCCGTTGACGACGGCCTCCTGATCGGAGACGAAGAGCTGAGCATCAGCGAGGGCGTCATCGTTCCGTGGAGCACCCAGGGGAAGGGCCTGTACCAGTACTACGAAAAGCTCCTGGTTGCGCTGGCCGATGACCTGGACTTCTCCCTCACAACGCCATGGTCGCAGTTGCCCGCAGCAGTGAGGAAAAACATCCTCACCGGCAAAGACTTCAAGGTCAAGGTCAAGTGGAAAAACCGCTATGGGCGTGAGATCAGCTACACGTCCGGGTTTGAGGGTGTGGCCCCGTACATTGAGCGTCAGTACGCCCAGTCAGAGACAGACACTCAGCGTGCTCGCTGGGCCGAATACCTGCGCGAGATTCCCTGCCCCAGCTGTGAGGGCACACGGTTGAAGCCTGAGGTGCTTGCGGTCACGGTGAACAACCTCAGTATCGCGTCCGTCGCGGAACTCAGCCTGTCGGATGCGCGCGACTTTATGGAGGAACTCACCCTGACGGATCGAGAGGCGACGATTGCCGCCCAGGTCCTGCGCGAGATCAGGGTTCGCCTGAACTTCCTCATCCAGGTTGGACTGAACTATCTCTCACTCTCGCGGGCAGCCGGATCGCTGTCCGGTGGTGAGGCGCAGCGGATCCGGCTTGCCACTCAAATCGGTTCCGGCCTGACCGGTGTTCTCTACGTTCTTGACGAGCCAAGCATCGGCCTTCACCAGCGTGATAACCGGCGCCTGATTGAGACCCTGATCGCTCTCCGTGATCTGGGGAACACCCTGATCGTGGTTGAGCACGACGAGGACACAATTCTGGCAGCCAACTGGATTGTGGACATCGGTCCCGGTGCGGGCGTTAACGGTGGAAAGGTTGTGCACTCCGGGAGCTACGAGGCTCTCCTGGCCAATACAGAGTCGCTGACCGGAGACTACCTCTCCGGGCGACGCGCGCTCGTCACGCCCACGGATCGACGGGCGATTGACCGGTCCCGGATGCTCTCTGTCACGGGAGCGCAGGCGAACAACCTGCACAACGTCTCAGCTGATTTCCCGCTGGGGACGTTTACCGCTGTCACCGGTGTGAGCGGTTCAGGTAAGTCATCACTGGTCAACGACATCCTGTACCGGGTCCTCGCCAACAAGCTCAACGGTGCACGAAAGGTGCCGGGAAAACACACGCGTGTGACCGGGCTAGAACACCTGGACAAGGTCATCCACGTGGATCAGGCACCCATCGGACGGACGCCTCGATCCAATCCCGCCACCTACACCGGAGTGTTTGACCGAGTCAGAACGCTGTTCTCAGA
>JBQELM010000096.1:0-6985 GCA_052103915.1 Mycetocola sp.
TCGATGGCGAATGTCACGTCGTTGATGAGCGACGACAGCTCCGGAGCGCCCGCCCGATCACCGCAGGCCATCCGGTGCAGTGTCCGCCACTCCCCCTCGTACCCGTTGTACGGATACGGGCCAAAAACTCGGGACACCCCATCCGCTGATCGCACGGTCGCTACGGCCGACCCGGCCTGCACGTACGACGGCGTGAACTCGATGTGCAGACTGCTGGTGTCACCGATGACCTCAAGCTCCCAGCGCGGACGCCAGTGCCGGTTGAAGGCCGCGGCCAGCAGCACCCCGCGGTCACCAGCGGTCAGCGTGATGCCATAGCCAAAGGGCGACAGCCCAGCGGCCGAACGGACCCTGACGTTCTGCCACTCGGGCAGGAACCGGCGAATGAGTGGAAGGTCGTGGATAGCCAGCCCCAGGACACCGGAGACGATCCCCTGCTCCCGCTGCTCAGCGCTCAGCGGACCGCTGCGTTCCGGCGGCGGAATCCGGTTCTCTACCTCGGTTGCGAAGTCTTCAAAGCGCTCATTGGGCGGCAGAGTGATGTGCGAGCGGATCGTGTGTGCTGTGGCGGGCAGGTCTCCCCAGGCCTCGGCTGCGGCGATGAATGCCGGGTCGTAGGCATGCATGGCGCCCACAAGCACAGGAACACCGGTCTCCGCACTCACAGCGGCAATCGCCTCTGCCTCCGATCGGGTCTCGGCAAACGGTTTTTCGCACAGCACCGCACGCTTTCCTGAGCGCATGGCGGCGATGACCTGCTCGGCGTGGAAGCGTGACGGGCTGCAGATCGCCACCACCTCAACGGCGGGGTCTGCCAGCAACGTCTCCGTGCTGGTGGAGGCTGTTGCGCCCACCCTCAGGGCTGTGGCCTCGGCCACCTCAGCGCTGACGTCCATCACATGAGTCACGGCAAATCGATCGGTGAGCCTGGCGAGTGTGGGCAGATGTATGGCCTGCACAACAGGCCCAGCACCAAGCATTCCCACGCCAAGGACACCGCGGCCCGTCACTGTGCTACCCCTGACTCAGAAACCGGATGGTTGTGTGTTCGCCCCATCGGCGCACCTCCCTGTGCACTGCCGCTCGGTCATGCCCGTGCAACCGTGCACCGAGCATCATTTGCGAAACCTTATCACTGATAAATATTCATGCACCAGGGTCGACTCCGCTCCATTAGAGTCAGAGGGTGGCTGATCGAGGACCGTACGCAAAGGGGCGTGCGCGGCGCGACGAGATCCTGGAGACGGCCCTTCGGGTGCTCGCTGAGCGCGGCTATCGACAGACATCACTGCGTGGGATCGGGCGGGAACTCGGTCTGGAACCGGCCCATATCCTGCACTATTTTTCGTCGAGGGAGGGTCTGCTTGAGGCGGTGCTCGCTGCCTGGGGGCCCACAAGCGACCCCGCCGATGAGATCACGGACGAGCAGTCCGCCCGCATGCTTGAGGACTGGCTGGACGCGGTCCGCCACAACACAACGATCCCCGGCCTTGTGCACCTGTACACGGCGTTCGCCGCCGAGGCGGCGGATGAGGCGCACCCTTCACACGAGTTTTTCCGCAGCCGTTTTGAGCGACTGCAACGCACGCTGACGGCCGCCATCGAGTACGGCCAGCGCACGGGGCGGTTCCGCCGCGAGCTTGACCCGGCCTCGGCCGCGATCACCCTGATCGCCACCTCTGATGGGCTTCAGGTGCAGTGGCTGATCAACCCGTCCATCAACATGGTTGACCAGTTGCGCGGAGCTATCGCGCTTCTCGAGCGCTCACCCGACGAACGGCGTTGACGAGGCCGAAAGGGTCTCCGCGTCGGACGCTGCGGCTCCCACCGGTGTCGCAATGGCCTCGCTCTCCGGTTCCGGAACCCAGATCCGGCGCGGATGCCCTGAGGTTCCTCCCATCACGTAGTGACCACGGATCTCGGCTGGGGCAGCGACCTCAGGCGTGCTCGCCGCTTTGCCGGGATTCGGTTGCTGTGAACTGACCGGGTGCACTGCCTCGGCGCTGAACGGCTCCACGGGTGTTGTGTCAGGGTCGGGCCTGCCCGCATGCTCTGTCGCGGCCGGGTCGACTCGAGTGTGAGCGGTGTCCTGTGGTTCAGCCAGCGCTTCACGCACAATGCGTCGGGGGTCGTACTGCCGGGGGTCAAGGGACGTCCACTCGTTCCGGACAAACGCCACACCCGATTCCTCCTCGGCGCGGGCTTTGCCCTGCTCAACGAGCGTGCGCAGCGCCCGCACGATCTCCGCCAGTTTGGCCGCGTACTGCGGCAGGCGGTGCGGTCCGACCACGATGGCCGCGACCACGGCGATCACCACAAGCTTTTCCATCGTCAGTCCGAACATGACTCACTCCTTCGGTTCGGGCTGCCGCCGGGTCACAGCCCGGTCGTGCAGCCAGCTGATGCCAAGCGCCACCCCGTACAGCACCCCCATCGGGATGACGATGAGCACCATGGACAGCACGTCGGCGGCGGGGGTCACCAGTGCGGCGAAGGCCACAATCGACACGATGGCGATCCGCCAGCCCCGGGCGATGGTCGCCGCGGACAGCACACCGATCAGGTTGAGGGCGACGAGGAACACCGGCAGCACGAACGCGATCCCGGTGGCGATGATCACCTTCATGACGAAGTCCAGGTAGCTGGACGCCTGCAGCACGGTGCTTGCATCGTCTCCGGCAAAGGCGGTGAGCAGTTCAACCATGTGCGGGAACACGTTGAAACCCATCCAGCACCCTGCACCAAACAGTGGAAGGGCAGCGGTCAGGAACCCGATCGTTGCCCGCTTCTCCCTGCGCGTCATGCCGGGGGCTACAAAGCCAAAGATCTCGCGGAGCCAGACCGGGCTGGACAGCACCACCCCGGCGAACAGGGCGACCCGCAGCCGCAGGTCAAACGCTCCGGTGACGCTGTCAAAGTTGAGGCTGGCGTTGCGCTGCTCGGCAATGGTGGCGATGGGTGCACTCAGCACATCGATGATGCGCTCCGACAGCAGATAGCCGACGACCATCCCCACCAGCAGGGCCACCACCGCGCGGACGGCACGGGTACGCGCCTCCCTAACGTGTGCGGTGAGCGGCATCCTGCCGGCGGCGGTGGCATCGGCCGTGATACTCATCGTGCCGACGGGCCCTGTGCGATTGTCACGGCGGTGGTGTCAGGCATCGTCGTGGTGAGCGCCGTTGTGTTGGCAGCGATGGTGTTCGGCACCTGGGCATCACGTGCGGTGGTGGCGAGGGCCGTTGTGTTGGCGTGTCCGGCGTCACGCGCTGTGTCCGACGCCGAGGGGCCCGCGGGCCCGCGCCCGTCGCCGTTGCCGGCTCCGCCCGCGCGGTCCGCGCGGTCCGCGCGGTCCGTGGTGCCGACCTCGGTCTTGAGGATCCGCATGGACTGGCCAACGCTCTTCGCGAGTGCGGGCAGTTTGGCCGCTCCAAAGAGGAGGATGACGACGGCAAGCACAATGAGTGCGTGCCAGCCGGTGAGATTTTGCAGCATGATGAGCTCCTGCTCTGTGTGTTGGGTTCGTGGTTGTTGGCGCGATGAGTCGACTGATTGGTCGACCGATCGGCTGATCGGCTGATCGGCTGATCGGCTGATCGGCTGATCGCGCTAGTTTGTTGGCGGCTGTCCGCCTGGCCCACCGGCGCCTCCGCCGCCCTCGGGGGCAGCGCCAGCGGTTGGTTCGGTTGTGGTGTCAACGCGGGCCGTCAATGCGGCGATGTACCCGGTGTCGACGTCACCGCTGATGGTTGCCAGTTGCAGTTCGCCGCCGTCGTCGCCGAACACGTTGTCGCTGTCCAGGCTGACCTGGGCCAGGTTCTGGCTGGAGCCGCTGTAGGCGCTGAGGGCGTACACGGTGGTGCAGGCGTCCTCGGGGAGTGCCATCTGCGAGGTGGCGATGGCGTTGGTGGAGTCGGTGATCGAGTCGACGTCCGGGTACACCTCAAAGTGGATGTGCGGCCAACGCCCCGTGTAGCAGGCGGGGAAGATGGAGGTGAAGGTCACCACACCGTCGGCGTCGGCGACCTGCACCCCGCGGAGGTAGCTTTCCTCTGTGATGCCGTCGGAGTACATCGAGTAGCCGCCCGCCGCGTCGCAGTGCCAGGCGTAGACGGCAACACCCTCAAATGGTTTGTCCCCGTTGGCCATGTCGGTGACGGCGATGCTGAATGTCAGCGGAACGCCCTCCGCGGTGGCCCCTCCCCCGATGCTTGAGGTGATGTCCTGTCTGACGATCCCGGACTGCTCAAGCACGTCGGGACCGTTCGACCCGTCACCGGGGTAGGGGCCTGCGGTCTCGTCGGGGATTTCTGCGTCGGGGAGTTCGGTGAGGGTGGTTCCGCTCTCGGCCGTGGCGCTGCTGCTCGGTGTGGATGACGGGGTCGATGTTGCCGTCGCGGTGCCGGTTGAGCCGCTGCCTGACGGGGTGGTGCTGCAGGCGGCCAGCGCGGCGACACCGGCACCCACACCGATCAGTCCGAGGACGTTGCGTCGGCTCAGCAGAGTTCTGATGTCAAAGGGCGCGCCCTGGTCAACAACCTCCTCGTCGGCTCGGTCAAGCAGGCGGCCCTCGTAGGCGGGGCCATCCGGGGTCTGTTCTGGTTCGGGGATGCGGCTCATGGTCGGCTCCTCTGGTCGTGATGTCGTGTGTGACCAGTGTTGGGTGGAAGCCAATCCGAGGACTTGGCAGCGACTATGAGTCGACTATGCGGTCGACGCGAGGCGTCGACGGGTGTGTGAACCGGGACGACATCTCGCAGGCGGACAGAGACGGGAGAGACCGGTCAGCTCACGGAAGAACGGGGCCCGAGGCTGTGGATGAAGCCGGATCCACATCCGAAAGCCGAGAGCCGCGGGCCACGTCCGGACACGAAGCGTGAAGCCCGAGAGCCGCGGGCCACGTCCGGACACGAAGCGTGAAACCCGAGAGCCGAGCAACATGGCCCTTCATTTTTCCGCTGTCAGGGGTAAAACGCGTTTACCCGTGACAGCCAAGAATCAGATAGTCACCATCGGAGCCGTCAGGGCACCCCACCGCACCGCATCCCAACCCAACGCACCCGTCACCGCCCGTCATCATCACGGCCAACGGCACGTCGCCGGACGTGCACAACGGGCGACTCCGCCGAAGCGGAGCCGCCCGTCAGAGCAACCGTTCTTTCTCAGCCCGTGCACACGATGACGATGAGCCTCAGACAAGCAGCCTCACACGCCCAACCCGGGCTGGTATCAGCTACTCGCCGTCGATGACAGCGTTCAGCGTCGCCGACGGACGCATCACGGCCGCCGCCTTGACGGCATCCGGACGGTAGTAGCCACCCACATCGGCGGGGCTGCCCTGGACGGCGATCAGTTCGGCAACGATCTGCTCCTCGCCGGAGCTGAGCGCCTCGGCCAGCGGAACGAACGCCGCCGCAAGCTCAGCATCAACCGTCTGAGCGGCCAGCGCCTGAGCCCAGTACAGCGCCAGGTAGAAGTGCGAGCCACGGTTGTCGATGCTGCCGAGCTTGCGTCCAGGCGAGCGGTCCTCGTTCAGGAACGTGCCGGTCGCGGCGTCAAGCGTGTCGGCCAGAACCTGAGCCGAACCGTTGCCGGTGGTCTGGGCCAGGTGCTCAAACGAGGCCGCAAGCGCAAAGAACTCGCCAAGCGAGTCCCAGCGCAGGTAGTTCTGCTCAACCAGCTGCTGCACGTGCTTGGGCGCCGAGCCACCGGCACCGGTCTCGAACAGACCGCCGCCGGCCATGAGCGGAACGATGGAGAGCATCTTGGCGCTCGTGCCGACCTCAAGGATCGGGAACAGGTCGGTGTTGTAGTCACGCAGCACGTTGCCGGTCACGGAGATCGTGTCCAGGCCCTGGCGGATTCGCTCAAGCGAGAACCGCGTCGCCTCGGCCGGAGCCAGGATGCGCAGGTCAAGGCCCGTGACGTCGTGGTCGGACAGGTAGGTGTTGACCTTGTTGATCAGGTTGGCGTCGTGCGCGCGGTTGGCGTCAAGCCAGAACACAGCAGGGGTATCAGACAGGCGTGCACGCGTGACGGCGAGCTTCACCCAGTCGCGGATCGGGGCGTCCTTGGTCTGGCAGGCACGCCAGATGTCACCCGTGTTGACCTCGTGTGAGAGCACCGTCTCGCCCGCGCCGTTCACGACACGAACGGTTCCGGGGGCACTGATCTCAAAGGTCTTGTCGTGCGAGCCGTACTCCTCGGCCTTCTGCGCCATAAGACCAACGTTGGGCACGGTGCCCATCGTGCGCGGGTCAAGTGCACCGTTCGCCTTGCAGTCGTCGATGGTGGCCTGGTAGATCCCGGCGTACGAGGAGTCGGGGATGACGGCGAGCGTGTCCTTCTCGCTGCCGTCTGGACCCCACATGTGACCGCCGATGCGGATCATGGCCGGCATGGAGGCGTCAACGATGACGTCGCTCGGCACGTGCAGGTTGGTGATGCCCTTGTCGGAATTCACCATGGCCAGCTCGGGGCCGTCGGCCAGTCCAGCGTCAAACGCCGCACGGATCTCTGCACCGTTGGGAAGGGCGTCAAGACCGTCAAGGATCGCACCAAGACCGTCCTTGGCCTGCAGGCCAGCGGCAGCCAGGTCGTCGCCGTAACGGGCAAAAACATCGGCAAAGTAGGCGGTCACAACGTGACCAAAGATGATGGGGTCGCTGACCTTCATCATCGTGGCCTTCAGGTGTGCGGAGAACAGCACGCCCTGAGCCTTCGCCTCGGCAACGGCCTCGGCCAGGAACGCATCGAGGGCCGACGCGCTGAGGAAGCTCGCGTCGATGACCTCACCGGCCAGAACAGGAAGCGACGCCTTCAGAACCGTGCCGGTGCCGTCCGCTGCAACGTGCTCAATACGAAGGGTGTCGTCGGCGGCGGACACGTAGGACTGCTCGTTTGACGCAAAGTCGTCGTGCCCCATCGTGGCAACGCGAGTCTTGGAGTCGGCGCTCCACGCCCCCATCGAGTGGGGGTGAGCCTT
>JBQELM010000097.1:0-6975 GCA_052103915.1 Mycetocola sp.
ACAACACAGGAGAAGACGTCAGCTTCCCGCGGGGACAGCACAGCGAGGGGGTCAGGCCCTGAGTTCACGTGGGCATTGGTGCCAGTAACAACAAACGCTTCGATGAGTTTCCTGGTGATGCGCGGATCAAGAACACTGTCTCCGGCTGCGACGGTGCGGATCGCGTCGGTGAGCTGCGACGGAGTTGCGCTCTTGAGGAGAAACGCGCTCGCCCCCGCGCGAAGGCTGCCGTAGGCGTACGCGTCTAAGTCGAAGGTGGTGAGCACGATCACGCGAGTCACAGGGTGTGCGGCGGTGATCAGCTTGGTTGCTTCGATTCCACCCATGCCTGGCATCCGCACATCCATGAGAATCACATCCGGCCGAAGGGATGCGGCGACGGCGACGGCTTCTTCACCGCTCCCGGCCTCGCCTACAACATCCAAGTCGTCGGTTGCCTCGATCACGAGCGCGTTGCCCGTGCGGATCAGCGCATGATCGTCAACGAGCATTACCCGGGTCCGTGATTCAGTCATCGTGCCCCCGTTCTGCACGAGGGTACAGGACGGCGATGGTGCGCCATCCGCCGTCCGGTCGCGGTCCTGCTTCTGCGTACCCAGCAAACGCGCGGGCGCGCTGCTCGATGCCGACGAGCCCGTGGCCGGGAATGTGCGGTGTTGTTGTGGGGAGACCGTCGTCGTCGATCCGAAGCTCGATCTGGGCGTTCGTCACGTGCAGAATTCTTACGGTGGCGGAGGACGGCGCAGTCGAGTGTCGGAGGGTGTTTGTTAGTGACTCCTGCACTATGCGGTAGACCGCCTGCCGCACGCCCCGATCGTCGGGTATCGGATCACCCGCGTGTGTGAGCGTCACCGGGAGCCCCGCAGCGCGGAAACGCTCAACGAGTGCTTCGACGTACGGGAGGTTGTCGCCCGAGTGATGCAGGTTCTCGTTCAGAGCACCGTCAGCGGCACGAAGCATGTCGAGCGTGCGTTGCATATCGTCAAGCGCATCACGACTGACGTTTGCGATCTGCTCAACCGCCGCGTCCGCTTTGGCAGCGTTTCTTTCGCGGATACTCGTCGCCCCGTTCGCGAGCGACAGGATCATCGTGAGAGCGTGTGCGACCACGTCATGCATCTCGGCGGCGATCCGCGTCCGCTCGGCGAGCGCGGCGTGCTCGATGCGCTCATTCACACGTTCCACAAGTCGCTGCTGCTGGTCCCTGCGACTCTTCACGATGACACCAATCACGAACGCAATCAGTGTGAAGGAATCGAACACGCCGACCAGAGGCGGTTGCGTTCCGCTCAGGGAGTACGGGAGTGTCGCAAGCACCGTCGCGGCGACACCGACTCCATACCCAATCGCTGCACGCCAGGCGGGCTGTCGTGATGCGACGGTGTAGAGCGCAAAAGCGAACGGAATCATCGGGAAGCCCGAGCCGGGCCTCGCAAGCGGACTGAACGCGCACGCAAGCGCGACCACCGTGAGCATCGCGAGCGGCCACCGGCGGCGCAGAAACAACGCACCCGCGGTGATCGCGAGCAGCGGGTACGCCCACCACCCGAAGTTGTAGGCGCGGTAAACCAGCGCAGCCAGATACGGGCCGCACGCCACCAGCACAACCACGGCATCAATCACGACGGGATGACGACGCAGCCAGGCAAGCGGCTTCACGGACGGTCGGCTCAGATCATCGAGCTGCATACTCAACACGTCAGCCCCTCCTCCATCGCCTCATCGGTTCGGTCGTCCTGGTTCTCATTGTCTCGGACATAGGCGTCCTCAGAACGGTGTGCGAAGAATCCGCCAACGGTGATCGTCGGATTGATGAGTTCAGGAAAACTAACGCACACCGTCTCTTTTGAGTGCAACGGACGGGTTCAGGCATCGCGGGCTTTGAGCAGCACACCGGATAGCAGGAGCATGACGGTCGCCCAGATAGCGAGAACGGTGAAGCCTGCCCACGGGGTGAGCTGAGCCGTCGTCTCAAAATCTGAGATCAGACGGCGGCCGGCAATCGTCGGCAAATAATCCACCACATCCCGTCCTCCAGGGATTGACCCAAGCACCGGCGGAACGACAATCAGAAGCGCCAGCGCTGTGATGAGCGCAGCAACAACATGACGGATAGCTGCTGTGACACCAACGGCGAGGACCGCGATCACGGCGAGATACAGCCCTGATGTGACGCTCAAGACGCTCGCCTCGCCCAGGCTCATCCTGTACTGCACGTCGGTGCCGGGCAGGACAAGCGCAGAGACGCCCAGGGCAATCGCCGTACCGATGATGCCAACGAGGAATCCGGCTACGGCAAGGACGATGGTTTTTGCACCCAACCACGACAGCCGGGTGGGCAGGGCAAGCAGTGAAAGCCGCACCTGCCCTGAGACGTACTCGTTTGTCACCGCGAGTACAGCAACGATCGCGACAATGATCTGCGCCCAGAGCACACCGTCAACAAACATCATGGGTGTTGCGGCGATCTCCTGCCCAGCGAATCGAGGATCGGTGAGGCGGGAGATCATGCCAAGCGAGAGCATGACACCGGAACCGGCGATCATCACCACCGCCACGATGAGCAGGATTCGGTTGGACAACAACGACCATAGCTTCAGTGCTTCCGCGCTCGTGGCTCTCGCCCAGGTCAGACGCAGGGGTTCACGCGTGCTGTGACTGTTCATCAACGTTCCTTCCTTCTTTCTTCTCACACGTCCCGCGAGCGCAAAACCACGGCCGCTGCGATCAGGCTCAGGACGGCCCAGCCACTGAGCACCAGGCCGCCACCCCACGGGGTCAGCACCGAGGCTGGGTTGTCAGCGGCAATCAACAGACCCCCAGCGGGAGACGGAAGGTACGGCACGAGGTGTTGGATCGGCTCCCACGGGATCACGGTGAGCGCGAGCGGCAGCACCCAGATGAACGCGACCACCGCCAGGATGCCTGCAACAAGATTCCGTGCGATCATTCCGATACCGAGCGAGAGGATCGCGGTACCCGACAGGTAGACGCCGGCGCCGGTCACGAGTTGCGCCGCGAGGCCGGTGTCCTCCGCAACGTCTATGCCACCGATCGCGCCGGCAATCAGCGCGGCGCCTGCGCCAAACGCGCCAACGAGGAACGCGGTCGCGCCCACCACCACCGCCTTGCCGATAAGGACAGGCCAGCGGGTTGGTGCGGCCAGAAAAGTCACCTGGCTCGTTCCGGACGACCACTCCGTGCAGACGAACACGGCTGCAAGCACTGCGACAATCATCTGTGCCCAGGATGTCCCGGTGAGTAGCTCCGTCATTGTCGGCGACGTCGCCTCGGCGCTTCGCGCCCACACAAGCAGCACCGCTGCCCCTGCGATCATGACGAATGCAACAACCATCGTGAGTGGGTGTGAGATCAGGGTGCCAAATTTCACCCACTCCGCCCGCATGACCCGCGCAGGCGTCGCCCGCACCGTGATATCGGGCATCATGACGTGCTCCGTCCGTTGTCGCCCGCGCGGTACTCGACAGCATCGTTCGTGAGTTCTGTGTAGGCCTCTTCCAGGGTGCGCTGTACTGGAGAGAGCTCAAGCAGCACGATCCCCGTATCCGCGGCTCGCTGTGCGATTGCCGCAACCGGCACCCCGACGATCTCAGCAGTCGACGCGTCATGCACCGTTGAGCTGACGCCGGGTGCGGCGAGCAGGCGCAGCAGTTCACTCAGACGCCCGGTGCGTACCCGCACGCGTTCCTCGTGCGCGGTCAGCTCGGAGAGCGGGGCGTCCGCGATGAGTTCGCCCCGACCGATCACCACAACGTGCTCGGCGACGAGGGCGAGTTCGCTCAGCAGATGCGAGGAGAGAAACACCGTGCGCCCCTCACCGGCCAGACGCGCGAGCAGGTTCCTCATCCACGTCACGCCCTCGGGGTCAAGACCGTTCACGGGCTCATCAAGAATCAACGTGTGCGGATCGCCCAGCAGAGCGACAGCGATCCCAAGACGCTGGCTCATTCCGAGTGAGAACGTCCCCGCCTTCCGCGTTGCAACACTCTCCAAACCGGCCAATCCGATCACCTCATCAACACGCCTCCGTGAGATGCCGTGCGTCATCGCGACCGTGCGCAGATGATCAACCGCACGACGAGATCGATGTGCCGACTTCGCGTCCAGCAGGGAGCCAACCTCCCGCAGCGGCGCACGCAAGCTCGCATACCGCCGGCCACCGATCAGCGCCTCCCCCGAGGTTGGACGGTCCAAACCCACGATTGAACGCATCGCTGTCGATTTCCCCGAACCGTTCGGCCCAAGAAAACCGGTCACCGTGCCCGGGCGCGCCTCAAACGACACGTCGCGGACAGCCCAGTTCTTCCCATACCGCTTGCTCAACGACCGCACCTGAATACTCACAACAACCTCCGACCTCGCGCAGCACATCTCAATTCACTACGACGCTACGGAGCAGCCCCCGAGTTGCGATGCCAACCATGGGTGGAATCTTGACGGGGCCGTTCACCGCGTGCACACGGACGATGAAGCCGGACAGGGAGACGCCCGACGGTGGAGCCCAGCTCCTCCGCACTGTTTCAGGAGTGAGTCAAGAGCGCAGCAACACCGGTCGTCACACCCCACTCGAGAACCGTGTCAATCGACGTGTGACGACCAGATGGATCTCACCGCGGACGCGGGCGTTTTACCCCTCCTGCGGCGGCGCCGATCCATGCTGATGGCCGCAGCGCGACCGGCGGTTCACAACCGCCGCCCGCGCTGCGGCGGCCACACGTTACTTCGCGGTGGCCTCTGTTCCGTCCAGCTCGTTTCGGAGCAGGGCGGCACCGGCTGCCAGCGCGCCCATCTTTCCCCACGCCACCGACCGGGCCAGCGGGGCCATACCGCAGTTAGTGCTGGGGATCAGCTTGTCTGCGTCAACGTAGGGCAGTGCGCTGCGCAGGGTCGCGGCGACCTCCTCCGGTGTCTCGATGTCGTTGCTTGCCACGTCAATGGCACCAAGCATGACCTTCTTGCCACGGAGCAGCTCAATCACCTCGACGGGGACGCGCGAGTTGTGGCTCTCCAGGGAGACGATGTCGATACCTGAGGTCTGTAGCAGCGGGAACGACTCCTCGTACTGACGCCACTCAGCGCCAAGCGTTGCCTTCCAGTCGGTGTTCGCCTTGATGCCGTAGCCGTAACAGATGTGCACGGCCGTCTCGCACTTCAGGCCCTCCGTTGCCCGCTCAAGCGCGGCGACACCCCAGTCCTTGAGCTCGTCAAAGAACACGTTGAAGGACGGCTCGTCGAACTGGATGATGTCAACGCCGGCGGCCTCCAGCTCGCGGGCCTCCTGGTTGAGGATCGTGGCGAACTCCCACGCCAGCTTCTCGCGGCTGCCGTAGTGGCTGTCGTAGAGCGTGTCGATCATGGTCATCGGGCCGGGCAGCGCCCACTTGATCGGCTGGGTCGTCTGCGCGCGGAGTCGGGCGGCGTCCTCGGCAAACACGGAGCGCTCGCGGCTCACAGCACCGACAACAGTGGGAACGCTGGCGTCGTAGCGGTTGCGGATACGGACCGTCTCGCGCCGCTCAAAGTCAACACCGCTGAGGTGCTCAATGAAGGTGGTGACAAAGTGCTGACGGGTCTGCTCACCATCGCTGATGATGTCGATTCCGGCACGGATCTGCTCGTCAGCGGCAATGGCCTGGGCGTCGCGCTTGCCCTCTGCCAGGGTTTCGCCCTCCAGCTTCCACGGCGACCAGAGCTTCTCCGGCTCGGACAGCCAGGACGGCTTGGGAAGGCTGCCGACAAGGGCGGTGGGAAGGAGTGCGTTCATGGGGTGGTCCTCAGTGGTGGTGGTCCGGCGCTGTGCCGCCGAGCGGTCCCTGCTCGCGACGGGGTCCGTCGGCAGGCGGGCTGGGCGGCCACGATGATCAGGTGGCTGACAGAAGGGGAGGTCAACCGCGTGCCCTCCCGCAGGAGAGCACGCGGCTGGCTGGCATGGTTAGACGGCGGACACGACCGGTTCGGCGGCGGCAGTGGCAGGCGCAGCAGCAGGCGCAGCGGCCGTCTCGGCGACCCAGGCCTCAAGGACCGCACCGTAGGGCTGCATCAGGTTGAGCTCGGTGAACTTACCCTGCGTTGTCGCCAGCTGGCTGCGCTCCACCCGGTCGTACTCCACCTGCGTCGGCGAGAAGTCGTTATTGCCGAGGGTCGGCTGGTAGATCTCCGCCGCCGGGGAGTTGGCGTTGTAGATCTCCGGACGGTAGATGCGCTGGAAGGACTCCATGGTCGCAATCGTTCCGGCCAGGGCCAGGTTGCTGTGATCGGACAGCAGGTCACCACGGTGGTAGAACGCGAGCGGCGCAACCGCACCCCGCGGCATGAAGTAGCGGACGGTGAGGCCCATCTTGCCGAAGTACTCGTCGGTCAGCGAGTAGTTGTCCTGCTGGTACTCCACACCGAGGATCGGGTGCTCGTTGGCCAGCCGACGGTAGGTGCGCGAGGTGGACACGCTGATGCAGATCACCGGCGACTGCGTGAAGCGGTCCGTGTAGACCTCTGACTCGAGGAAGCGCTGGAAGAGCTGGCCGTGCAGGTCACCAAAGTCGCTGGGCAGACCGGCGTCAGGGGCGGAGGCCTTGTGCTCGGGCAGGACGACGCTGAAGTCGTAGTCGCGGATGTAGGAGGAGAAGTTGTTTCCGACGATGCCGGGGGTGCGCTCACCGGTGGTGGTGTCGACCACGGTGACATCGAGCACCTCAATGAGCGGGAACGCGGTGTCTGCCCCGGCCGCGGTGATGCCGAGGTCAACGGAGACGATGTCAAGCTCAACCCGGTAGCGGTCCTGACGGGGGTTGTCCCAGGTGATCAGGCTGTTGAATCGGTTGTTGATCATGGTGACCGCGTTGTGCAGGTTCTGCTTGCGGTGCTCGCCACGGGCCAGGTTGGCGAAGTTGGTTGTGCTGCGCGAGCTGGCCGAGGGGGCGTAGTCCTCGTCAAAGCGGGTGGTGCTGATGCTTAACG
>JBQELM010000098.1:0-6967 GCA_052103915.1 Mycetocola sp.
CGTCTGGCCGGAACCGACCTTCGGATCGGCTACAACGGCAGGACCGTCTCTGACGGGCTCACCGTTGAGATTCCCGACCGGTCCTTCACCGCGATCATCGGGCCCAACGCCTGCGGCAAGTCAACTCTGCTCCGAGCCCTGTCCCGGCTGGTCACGCCGGAGCGGGGTTCGGTGATTCTTGACGGCCAGCAGATCGGAAAGTACTCATCAAAGGAGGTCGCCAGGCGACTGGGGCTTCTGCCGCAGTCGGCGACGGCACCCGACGGGATCACGGTTGTTGATCTGGTGTCGCGGGGACGGTTCCCCCACCAGGGTGCGTTCAGGCAGTGGTCCCCTGAGGACGAGGTGGCCGTGACCCGTGCGCTTGAGGCAACCGGTGTCCGTGATCTCGCCGACCGTTTGGTTGACGAGCTCTCCGGCGGTCAGCGTCAGCGGGTGTGGATTTCTATGGTCCTGGCCCAGGACACCCCGACGCTTCTGCTTGACGAGCCCACAACCTTCCTTGACATCGTTCACCAGATCGAGGTCCTTGAACTGTGCCGCCGGTTGCATGTCACGGGGGAGTACACACTTGTGGCTGTTCTGCATGATCTGAACCTGGCCTTCAGGTATGCGGACCACGTGATCATGATGCGTGACGGGGAGATCCTGGCGACGGGTGCGCCGTCCGAGATCGTCACGGCTGAGTTGCTGCACGAGGTGTTTGGTCTGAAAGCGGTGGTGATTCCCGACCCCGTGGTCGGAACGCCCCTGGTGATTCCCGAGGCGGTGCAGTGATGGCTGGTCCAGAGAGTGTTGTGTTCCCTCCGCCGGCTGATTCGGCTGTGCCGCGGGTGGTCGCCCCCATTCACGAGCAGTGGGAGTTCATGAGTGACATTGCGCGCACCGCTCTTGTTGATCGCATCAGCGAGGGCGAAACACCCATTATTGAGCGCGACGGTGACGACCACTGGCTGGTGACCTTCGTGTGGCGAAGCGCAACGGCAACGGCTGTTGTTGTGGCCGCAAATGCCCTGTTTGACTATCAGCATCCCGAACTCAGTGAGTGCGAGCGGCTCCAGGGCTCGGACCTGTGGGTGCTGTGCTACCGCGTCCCGTCCGGCTGGCGGGCCGGGTACGTTGTCACCGAGTTCCACGGGGAGGGCGAGCCGCCGTGGCGTCGTCCCGATGACCGGCACGCGGCGCGGCGTGCCGCGCTCGCCGGTGGCGCTGACCCGCTGAACCCGATCAGGGCCGCTCAGATGATGTCAGCTGAGCCGATCTCCGTTGTTGAGGTTCCGGACGCGCCGGAACATCCTTTTGCCACCGCGCCCGGTGGTGCGGCACCAGAGTTACGCCTGATCAGAGACGAGCAGACCGGTCAGGAGCGTCGGGTCTGGATGTACACGCCCCAGGCCAATCGGAACGGTGTTGTCGGAGTTGACGATGCTCCGCTTCTGATTCTTTTTGACGGGCAGGTCTGGGCGACGCGTGCGTCACTGGCTGACATGCTTGATCGGGCCATCGCGTCCGGTGTCGTTCCTCCGCTGTACGTGGTCATGATTGATTCGGTTGATCCGGAGCAGCGCAGCCGGGAGCTGGGCATCAACGGCGGAGTGAATGACTTTGTTATCGACACGCTCATTCCGCTGATGCGGGCGGAGTTCCCCGTGACACACGATCCGCGGAGAACACTGGTCAGCGGGCAGAGCTTTGGTGGTCTGGCCTCGCTCTGGTTGCTTGGCCGTGCACCGCACCTGGTCGGCTCCGCCATCGCGCAGTCCCCCTCGCTGTGGCGCAATGATCCGGGGGTGCAGTTGGTCGAGGTGCCCCGGCACGTTCGCCTGGTTGTGACCGCTGGTCGTTATGAGGAGGACATTGCGTCCGGCGCTGTTGCGCTCGTGGAGCGTCTGCGTTCGCGTGGCGTTGCTGTCCGGTACCGGCCCGTTGTGGGAGGACACGACTGGGTGTGGTGGGTGCCGAGCCTGATCGAGGGGCTGAGGGAGCTGCTTGGTGTGCCATCAGGGGGCGAGGATGGGGTTCCGGAGTGGAATCGGTGATGGTTGTCATTCCACGACCCGCCGCCCGGCTTTACTCTGCACCCCCGTTTCACGTAAGCTATCCCAGGAGTTGAAATCCTCGAAGCTTGTTCCGTGACATTTTCCCTGTGAAATCCGGTCGGCGCAGTGTGGAATTTGACTCTCCCTCAGCCGGGAACTCGGCTGAAGGGCGGTGGCTCAATTGGTAGAGCAGCGGTCTCCAAAACCGCAGGTTGCAGGTTCGAGTCCTGTCCGCCCTGCGCGCCGGTAGTGACAATCCGTGCCGGCACACGAAAGGTGTATCCAGGTGGCCCGTAAAGTTATCGACGAACCCAGTGAGGACATCGTCGCATCGGCTCAGCGCGAGCGTGCAGCACGGCGCAACCCCTTTGCGAAGATCATTCTCTTCCTCAAGCAGGTCGTTGGTGAACTGAAGAAGGTCGTCACCCCGACCCGCAAGGAACTCGTCAACTACACCATCGTTGTGCTGGTGTTTGTTGTGATCATGATGGCGCTGGTGTACGGACTTGACCAGCTCTTTGGCTGGCTCGCCATTATCGTCTTCGGTAACCCGTCGATCTAGTTCGACGGTCCGGGGGCGGGAACACCCGAGCGGACAGCACGACAACGTCCGGCCGGGAATCGAACTGTGAGGAATGGGAATCTAGGTGTCTGAGATTAATCGCGACGAGGTCGACTTGGCTACGGCTGCCGAGCAGGCCGCCGGCGACGACGAGGCCCAGGAGGGCAACGTTCTCGAAGCCGAAGAGGCATCCGTTGAGGCGGCTGAGTCCGCGGCTGTGAGCGTCGAAGACGCAGAGGTCAACCTGGACGCCGCGCTTGACGCGCTGGCCGAGTCCCGTGACCCGGAGGCAGACGCCATCGTTGACGACGCACTCGACATCGACAGTGCGGATGAGGCTGAGGCCGCCGCTGAGGCGACAGAGGACGAGGCTGAAGAGGACGCTGACGCTCCTGCTGTTGACCCGTACGACGCCTTCCGCGCAGAGCTGCGTGTTCTGCCCGGTAAGTGGTACGTCATCCACTCCTACGCCGGTTTTGAGCGCAAGGTGAAGGCCAACATCGAGCAGCGTAAGGGCACGCTTGATGTCGCCGACTTCATCTACCAGATCGAGGTCCCGATGGAGGACGTCGTCGAGATCAAGAACGGCCAGCGCAAGATGGTGACCCGCGTGCGGATCCCCGGTTATGTTCTTGTCCGTATGGACCTGAACGAGGACAGCTGGTCCGTTGTTCGTCACACCCCCGGTGTGACCGGCTTTGTGGGCAACGCCCACAACCCCACCCCGCTTCGCTTTGAAGAGGCCTTCAACATGCTCAAGAGCCTTGTTGAGGTCAAGGAGCAGGCCGCTGCTAAGTCCAGCGGTGGCGCGAGCGCTCCCCAGGTTTCCCGCACGGTCACCGCAGAGGTCGACTTTGAGATCGGCGAGACCATCACGATCAAGGAGGGCTCGTTTGCCGGGCTCCCCGGATCGATCAGCGAGATCAAGCCGGAGAGCGGCAAGCTCACGGTTCTTGTCTCCCTGTTCGAGCGCGAGACCCCCGTCGAGCTCAGCTTCGACCAGGTCACCAAGCTCTAATTACAAGCCACCGCGGTCCGCCAGGACTCGCGGGAGAGCCACCGTCATCCGTCGGCGGCTCGAACCCCAGAAGAAGGAAGAAACATGGCACCGAAGAAGAAGGTCTCAGGTCTGATCAAGCTTCAGATCCAGGCCGGCGCCGCCAACCCCGCCCCGCCTATCGGCCCGGCGCTGGGTCAGCACGGCGTCAACATCATGGAGTTCTGCAAGGCGTACAACGCAGCGACCGAGTCGCAGCGCGGTAACGTCGTGCCCGTCGAGATCACCGTGTACGAGGACCGCTCGTTCACCTTCGTCCTGAAGACCCCGCCCGCAGCGGAGCTCATCAAGAAGGCTGCCGGTGTTGCTAAGGGTTCCTCGACTCCGCACACCGTCAAGGTTGCGAAGATCACCCTGGACCAGGTCCGCGAGATCGCTGAGACCAAGAAGGCCGACCTCAACGCCAACGACATCGACGCTGCGTCGAAGATCATCGCCGGTACTGCCCGTTCCATGGGCATCACCGTCGAGGGCTGACCTTCCCCCTTATTTATCCGTGGCAGCGCCGGCCAGGCGCGATAAACCACGATCTCGAACTGGAGAATCACATGGCACAGAAGTCAAAGGCCTACCGGGCCGCGGCCGAGAAGATCAAGGCCGGCACGTTCTACACCCCCGCTGAGGCGGTTGCCCTTGCTAAGGAAACCGGCTCCGCAAAGTTCAACAGCACCGTTGAGGTTGCTCTGAAGCTCGGCGTTGACCCCCGTAAGGCAGACCAGATGGTTCGTGGAACCGTCATCCTGCCCCACGGTACGGGTAAGACCGCCCGCGTCATCGTTTTCGCAACCGGTGCAGCCGCTGAGGCCGCTATCGCTGCGGGCGCCGACGAGGTTGGTGGCGACGAGCTGATTGCTAAGGTCGCCGACGGCTGGACCGCATTCGACTCCGCCGTTTCAACCCCTGAGCTCATGGGCAAGGTTGGTCGTCTGGGTAAGGTTCTTGGTCCCCGTGGCCTCATGCCGAACCCCAAGACCGGCACCGTCACCCCGAACGTTGGACAGGCTGTGTCCGACATCAAGGGTGGAAAGATCGAGTTCCGCGTTGACAAGCACTCCAACGTGCACTTTGTCATCGGCAAGGCGGGCTTCACCGCTGAGCAGCTGAACGAGAACCTGACCGTTGCACTGGACGAGGTCCTTCGCCTCAAGCCGTCCAGCGCCAAGGGCCGCTACGTGCAGAAGGGCGCCGTTTCGACGACCTTCGGCCCGGGCATCCCGCTTGAGGTCAACGGCCTGTAAGTCGTTTGAGCGTGACTGTGTGGCCTGCGCCGCACAGCAGCTGATGGGCTCCGCAACGCACGTTGCGGAGCCCATTGTCGTTTGTGCGTCCGTGAAAGCACGCTGCCGTGTACCTTCACGGCAGGCGGCCACCGGTGCCAGAAGCGGCGGGGACCGGGCGCGCAGTCGGTGTTACTCCGTGATGGACAGCACAACCTTGCCACGGGTGTGACCGGACTCAACGTGCTCGTGCGCCGCCGCCGCGCGGCTGAGCGGGTACACCGTGTCCACGTAGGTGCGTACGCTCCCTGAACTGATGAGCCGGGCGATGGAGGCAAGGGTGTCGCCATCGGGGGAGACCTTGTAGCCGGTGGATCGGAGGCCTCTGGCGGCGGCGTCCGCCTCAAACTCGGGCCAGCTGTGGGAGGGGACGTTGATGAGCAGGCCGCCGGGGCGCAGCACATCGAGTGAGCGTGTCCCCGTGCTGTTGTGCACGTTTCCGATCAGGTCGATGACCACGTCAACCGGGGCAACCACCCGCTCAAACAGCTCCGTCCGGTAGTCGACGCACTGTGTTGCTCCCAGGGACGTCAGCCAGTCGTGGTTGCGCTCCGAGGCGGTGACGATCACCTCTGCGCCAAAGTAGTGCGCAAACTGGACGGCGAAGTGGCCAACCCCGCCGGCCGCGGCATGGATGAGGATGCGCTGACCACGGTGTGCTCTGGCCGTGTCGACGACAAGGCCCCAGGCAGTGAGCGCCGCGAGTGGTGTCGCCGCTGCCTCCGCATGGGACAGCGTGGCCGGTTTCTGCGCGACAGCGCCCTCTGGGGCAACAACGTACTCCGCGTAGCTGCCGTCATAGCGGGGCGTCAGCGTCATCCCAAAAACCTCCGTGCCGGGGGAGAGCGGGTGGGCTGCGTAGGGCGACCGGACGACAACACCGGAGAAGTCGTAGCCGAGGACGGCGGGGAAGCTGCGGATGTGGTCGGAAACGCCACGTCCAGCCCGTGTTTTGCAGTCAAGCGGGTTCACGCTTGCGCAGGTGACCTGGATCAGCAGCTCGGAGTTGATCGGCTGAGGGGTGGCGACCCTGCCCAGTGTCAGTTCTGCGGCCGCGCCCGTTGCTGTGATGATCGCCGCCGCCATCGTCGGGGGGATCTCGCCCCGCTGGTCTCCACGCGGATGGGTATCCCAAGCCGTTGTGAGGCGTTCGCGCACCATCGTTCCCCCTCGCCACGTCGGTTGTGGTTCCTTCGTATCTCACACTCAACACTGCTGATGCGTCAAATGTGTTTCGCGGACATGACGTGATCAAGACGTGTCGTGTGGGGTTGTCTGGCTGTTAGGCTCAGGACCGCTTCAGAGCCCGACCCCCATCTGTGAAGGATCCCGATGCCCCTGCCCAGCCTTGACAGCCGTCAGTTCCGTCTTGTCAGTTCAAGCAACAGCGCTGTCAACGACAACGCGCCAAGTATTTTTGAGTTCCATGAGCGTGCGGGCATCGTGTGGAGCGAGTACGGCGGTGACACCGTCACCGTTGGCCGCGGTGTGGGCGTCCGCGACGGCGACACTCTGCGGGAGTGGTTTGTTCATCGCCTGGTCTCAGACGGCAGCGTTGTGTCGGGGAATAACACCAGCGAGCTGCGCGAGGCCGACGGGCGTCTTGAACTGGTTGAGAGCTTCACCATCAACGGTGAGGCTCTGGAGAGCGTGTGCATTGAGCTGGATGACGCCGAGTCAGCACGCTGGGCTCCGGCGCTGGTGGTCCCCGACGATGCGGGGACGGGCGCCGCTCAGGATGACGCTCAGCCGAGCCTTGATGGTCGTCGATTTGTTCTTCGTTCGTCGACGGCGAGTGTTGTCAACACGAGCAAGCCCTCAACGTTTGACTACCACGAGCACGGCGGACTGATCTGGGGGGAGTACTGGGGTGACACGGTCACCTTTGGTCGCTTCATCGGAACACGGAGTGGGGCAACCATCAGCGTCGTCTTTGCACATGAGCTTGTTGCGGACTCGCGGGTTGTCAGCGGGTCAAGTGACAGCACCATCCGGGTGGAGAACGGGGAGCTCACCCTCGTTGAGGATTTTG
>JBQELM010000099.1:0-1284 GCA_052103915.1 Mycetocola sp.
GGCCAGGACATGATGTCCTGGCCCTTTATCTGTGTCTGTGTTGGCGTTATGAGGCGGAGGTTCCGGCGTGAAGTCGCTCGGTTTCGTCAAGCCATGAGATGGCGACGCTGGAGAGCTTCTCCTCGTACTTCTTTCCGTGGTGAGCGCAGAACAGCAGCTCTCCACTGGGCATTTCAGCCCGGATGTAGGCCTGTGCACCGCAGCTGTCGCAGCGGTCGGCGGCGGTCAGCTGGTACTGAGCGGTCTGTGTACCGGTTTCACTCACAAGCTGTGACATATGACTGCCCTCCCTGACGTTGGTCCCGATATCCACCGGGTGTACCAATGTAAGCACGACTCACCTGAAAATCATTCCTCGTGATGGTGTGTTTCGCTCAGCGCGAAGACATGGCCGGCTGATGCGGCGGGGAACGGGTGTCACGCCGGGACGGGAGCCGGCAACCGAATAGACTGATCAACTGTGAGTTCTGATTATTCTGCGCGGCACCTCTCCGTCCTTGAGGGTCTTGAGGCGGTCCGTAAGCGACCGGGAATGTACATCGGTACAACCGACTCCCGCGGACTCATGCACTGCCTGTGGGAGATCATCGATAACTCCGTTGACGAGGCACTTGCCGGGCACGGCGACGACATCGCCATCCAGCTGCATGCGGACGGAAGCGTTGAGGTCCGTGACCGCGGTCGTGGTATACCCGTCGACATCGAGCCCAAAACGGGACTGAGCGGCGTTGAGGTTGTCTACACCAAGCTGCACGCGGGAGGAAAGTTCGGTGGCGGTTCCTACGCGGCCTCCGGTGGTCTGCACGGCGTTGGCGCGTCGGTGGTGAACGCACTGTCCTCCCGACTTGACGTTGAGGTCGATCGCGGGGGCAAGACCTGGGCGATGTCCTTCCACCGGGGCGAGCCGGGAACCTTTGACGACAGTGCGGGGATCAGCCCCGACTCCCCATTCACCCCGGCAACGGACGCGCAGCTGCGTGAGATCGGCAAGGTCAAGCGTGGCGTGACCGGAACCCGGACCCGCTACTGGGCCGACCAGCAGATCTTTGCCAAGAGTGCGAGCTTTAACG
The DNA here is from genome assembly GCA_052103915.1 of Mycetocola sp. Lineage (GTDB taxonomy): Bacteria > Actinomycetota > Actinomycetes > Actinomycetales > Microbacteriaceae > Mycetocola_B. Next base: position 1,071 of record JBQELM010000099.1, read on the forward strand.
CCGACGACCTGGTGACGCGAGCACGGCAGACCGCGTTCCTTGTCCCTGGCCTTGGCATCACGATTCTGGATGAGCGCGGCGAGGAGCCGGTCACAACGTCGTTCAGCTACGACGGCGGTATTTCTGAGTTTGTTGACTTCCTTGCTCCTGACTCCGCTGTCACCGACACCTGGCGTTTGCAGGGGAGCGGCGAGTACACCGAGACCGTTCCGGT
>JBQELM010000099.1:1294-6911 GCA_052103915.1 Mycetocola sp.
GAGAGCGGCGCCATGGTGCCAACCGAGCTGACCCGCGAGTGCGAGGTCGACATCGCACTGCGCTGGGGCACCGGGTACGAAACGGTGAGCCGTTCGTTTGTGAACATCATCTCCACCCCAAAGGGTGGAACCCATCAGACCGGTTTTGAGCAGGCTCTTCTGCGGACACTGCGACAGCAGGTCGAGCAGAACGCGCGCAAGCTGAAGGCAGGCAACGACAAGCTCGATAAGGACGATGTGCTTGCCGGCCTGACCGCCGTCCTGACGGTCCGTATTCCCGAACCGCAGTTTGAGGGCCAAACCAAGGAGGTGCTTGGTACCGGGCCGGTTCGCGCCATTGTTGCCCAGGTGGTCAGCACCGCGCTCAAGGAGCGTTTCGCCTCGGCCAAGCGTGACGACAAGGCCCAGACCGCTCAGCTGCTTGAGAAGGTCGTCTCGGAGATGAAGTCGCGCATTTCGGCGCGGACGCACAAGGAGACGCAGCGTCGCAAGAATGCGCTTGAGAGTTCAAGTCTTCCGGCCAAGCTTGTTGATTGCCGATCAAACGATGTCGCCGACAGCGAGCTCTTTATCGTCGAGGGTGACTCGGCACTTGGCACGGCAAAGCTGGCGCGTGACTCCAGCTATCAGGCGCTTCTGCCGATTCGGGGAAAGATCCTGAACGTCCAGAAGTCGTCGGTGTCTGACATGCTCTCCAATGCGGAGTGCGCTGCCATCATCCAGGTTGTTGGTGCGGGGTCGGGGCGGTCGTTTGAGCTGGACGCTGCCCGCTACGGCAAGGTCATTCTGATGAGTGATGCCGACGTTGACGGTGCGCACATTCGGACGCTGCTCCTGACACTGTTTTTCCGCTACATGCGGCCGATGATCGAGGATGGCCGCGTGTACGCCGCCGTTCCGCCGCTGCACCGGGTCGTGATCATCAATCCGGGGTCAAAGCCGAACGAGACGGTCTACACCTACTCGGAGCAGGAACTGCAGCAGGTGCTTGCCGCCATCAAGAAGAGCAAGCGGCGGTACCAGGAGCCGATCCAGCGCTACAAGGGCCTGGGTGAGATGGACGCCGATCAGTTGGCCGAGACGACCATGGATCGCTCACACCGTACCCTGCGCCGTGTGCGTATTGAGCACGCGGAGTCGGCTGGACGCGTTTTTGAGCTCTTGATGGGTAACGAGGTCGCACCGCGCAAGGAGTTCATCATCGAGGGCTCCGACAGCTTCAACCGCGCTCGCATCGACGTCTAGCCAAACGTGTGTGGGCGGCACCTCGCCGATTCGAGGGGCCGCCCACAACCACGGTCTGGCGTGCGTGCTAGTGAATCGGTGCGCCCACCGTTGACACGGGTGCGACCAGAAGGGTTCCTGACGCGTCCCGTTTTGCACCGGCGTCCGGCAACTCGCGAACCGACCCGTCGGCGCCGAGAGCGTGGGCGGGGGCTGCGCCAGCCCAGGCGATCACCAGGCTGTCCTCACCCTTCAAGAATCGCTGGGACCGAACGCCAGCGGTTGCGCGTCCCTTCGCGGGGAACTCGGAGAACAGGCTCACCTTTGCGCTTCCCGGATCCGTTCCAGCCAGCATCTGTGAGCTTGCAGCAATCGTGACAACAACGGCCTCATCCGCCTCCGCGGCCGCGACAACACCAAAGAAGATGGCCGTGGCACCGGAAGCGAGCTTGATCCCAGCCATGCCTCCGGCCGTGCGGCCCTGCGGGCGCACGTTTGACGCGGTGTAACGAAGCGTCTGCGTGTCAGAGGTGATGAACACGAGGTCGTCCTCGTCGGCTGACGGTGCCGCGCCGATGACCGTGTCGCCCGGCTTGAGCGCGATAATCTCAAAGTCCGGCTTGTTGGGCCAGTCGCCGGGGCTCAACCGCTTGACGACTCCCTGCGCGGTACCAAGTGCCAGGGGAGTGCTGGTGCTGACGGAGGTGAAGGCCAGGACACGCTCGCCCGGTTTCAGCACGCCAAGGTAGTCGCTCAGGACCGCCCCGGCACCCAGCTGGAGTGAGCTGGGCGGCACGGAGGGCAGATCAACGGGAGTGAACCGGATGAGCCGGCCGAGGGTGGTGACGGCTCCGATCTCGGTTCGCGCCGTGGTGTCGATGTGCGCCAAAACAGCATCGTGGGCTGCACGGCGCCGAGGGACAACAAGCGCCTCGTCGCCGTTGGCGGGCAGATCAACGCGGACGGCACGACCGGTGGTTGACAGGTAAATCCGGCACGGGGTGTCGGCGACCTCAAGGACCGGTCCTTTGCGCCGAGACGAGGAGGCAATGCTGGCGGGGGCATCGGTCAGAAGAGTGCGGCGCGGGGTGCCAAAGCGTGCGGCGACCTCGTCAAGCTCATCGGCGACGAGAGCTCGAATCAGTGCGTGATCGGCCAGGAGCGCACGAAGACTGTCGATCTCCGACTGCAACTGATCCCGTTCGCTCTCAAGCTCCATCCGGCTGAACTTGGTCAGACGGCGAAGCCGGAGTTCAAGGATGTACTCGGCCTGCCGCTCGGACAGTTCAAATACGGTCATGAGCCGCGAGCGTGCGCTCTCAGAGTCGTCGCTTGACCTGATGACCTGGATAACCTCGTCGATGTCGAGGATGGCGATGAGGAGCCCCTCGACCAGGTGGAGGCGTTCCAGGCGGCGGTCGAGTCGGTACTGGCTGCGCCGGGTGACAACGGAGAGCCGGTGGTCAATGTAGACCTCAAGCATCTCCCGCAGGCCAAGTGTGCGGGGGCCACCCTCAACAAGGGCGACGTTGTTCATGCTGAAGGAGTCTTCAAGGGGGGTGTAGCGGTAGAGCTGCTCAAGCACAGCCTCGGGGCTGAATCCCGTCTTGATCCCGATGATGAGTCGGAGGCCGTTTGTCCGGTCGGTCAGATCGTTGACGTCGGCGATGCCACTGAGCTTCTTGGACTGAACGCCGTCCTTGATCTTCTCGATGACCTTCTCTGGTCCGACCAGGTAGGGCAACTCGGTGACCACAAGGCCGGACTTTCGAGCCGTAATCGGTTCAATACTGACCTTTGCCCTGGTTTTAAACGCACCACGGCCGGTTCGGTATGCATCCTTGATCCCGTCGCGGCCCACAATCGTGCCGCCGGACGGGAGGTCGGGGCCGGGAACGTACGCCATCAGGTCGTCGAGGCTGGCTGACGGGTTCAGCAGGAGGTGCTTGGCCGCGCCAACAACCTCAACCAGGTTGTGCGGCGCCATGTTTGTGGCCATACCAACCGCGATACCGCTGGCACCGTTGACCAGCAGGTTGGGGAACGCCGCGGGCAGGACCTCCGGTTGCATGAACTGGTTGTCGTAGTTGGGGACAAAGTCGACAACGTCTTCGTCGAGGTCGGTTGTCAGTGCAAGTGCCGCAGCGTCAAGCCTCGCCTCGGTGTAGCGGGACGCCGCCGGACCGTCGTCGAGCGAACCGAAGTTTCCGTGCCCGTCCACCAGGGGAACCCGAAGCGTGAACGGCTGCGCCAGTCGGACAAGAGCGTCGTAGATGGCGCTGTCACCGTGCGGGTGCAGTTTTCCCATCACTTCGCCGACAACACGAGCGGACTTGACGTGCCCGCGGTCGGGGCGCAGCCCCATCTCTGTCATCTGGAACAGGATCCGGCGTTGGACCGGTTTCAGCCCGTCCCTGGCGTCGGGCAGGGCACGCGAATAGATCACTGAGTAGGCGTACTCCAGGAAGGAGCCCTCCATCTCCGATGCAACATCAATGTCTTCGATGCGCTCGCCCGCTGCGGGCGTCGACGGTGGGGTTGGTGTGCGACTCATGGGATCGTTTCTGCTGAGCGGATGGTGCCCGGATGTGGGCGGCGGCCCTGCGCTGTGAAAGACTGGCGCAGATGTCTTCCATGCTACCGACGGCGCGGCCCGGCGCCCGGAACCTTGCCGATGTTCTGCCCGATTGCCTCCGCATCCTTGGTGAGGAGCACTCACCCGCGGGTCCCGACCACATCATCGTTGTCCTCGTTGATGGGCTTGGTTCCCACAACCTGGCCTCACGGCGTGGGCACGCTCGCACGTTGACGGGACTGCGAGCATCAACGCTGTCGACCGTGTTCCCGACAACTACCGCGGCCGCACTGACCAGCCTGACGACGGGAACGTTGCCGGGCGAGCACGGAATCGTCGGGTATGCCACCCGCGATGTGGCTACGGGTCGCATCGTGAACCAGATTTCGGGTTGGGACGATCTGGCGGATGCAACACAGTGGCAGCGCTCACGCACCGTGTTTGAGCGTGCGTCAGCCACCGATGTTGCTCCCATTGCTATTGGGCCGGCCTCGTACGCGCGCAGCGGTTTCACTCGGCATGTGTTGAGTGGTGCCGAGTACCACCCTGCTGATGACCTCGCCGATCGGGTGGATGCAGCTCTTGCCTTCACCCGGCGTGCTCCGCGTACGCTGAGCTATCTTTACGTCCCTGAGCTTGATAAGGCAGGGCACCGTTTTGGGTCGGAGTCGCCCGAGTGGACGGGGCAGTTGGAGATCCTTGACCAGCAGATCCAGCGCTTGGTGAGTCGGCTGCCCAAGCGCACCGGCGTTCTCATTACCGCCGACCACGGCATGGTGGACGTGGCTGCGCACAAGCACATTCTGATCGATCAGGATTCACCGCTCAGAGACGGCGTTGTCGCGATCGGCGGTGAACCGCGAATGCTTCATCTCTACAGTGACGGGGACTTCACGGAGTCCGACAGGGAGCGTCTTGCCGACACCTGGCGTGATTCGGAGGGGGAGCGAGCCTGGGTGCTGACCAGAGAGGACGCGCTCATGATGGGCCTCTTTGGCACCGTCGCCGATGAGGTGGTTCCGCGAATCGGGGATGTGCTTGTTGCTGCTCGGAATCGGGTCGCCTATTACGACGGATCAATTCCGAATGACAGGGCACGACTGATGGTTGGTCAGCACGGGTCGATGACCGATGAGGAAACACGTATCCCGCTTCTTGGTGCCGGTGTGTTTGCCGATCAGGGGCTTTTTGACTGAGTACGCCTAGTCGTCGTCTGGCTTGGCGCCAAAAACGATCTCATCCCAGGACGGCAGTGCGGCTCGGCCCTTCTTCGCGGGACGGGGGCGAGTGGTGGTTCCCTGGCTTTGCGGAGCGGCGGGTGCCGGCTTGTCCGCTGGCTCATGTTCGGCGCGAGCAGCGGACAGGGTGGGTGGTGTGGTCTCATCGTCGACGGGTTGCGGCGCTGACTCTCGCTCGCCTCTGCGACGGCGGAGCGCTTCAAGCAGATCGGCGGTCTGGTCGTGGTCATCGGTGGTGCCGTGCTCATCGCGGTTGATTGCTGCACGGGCGGCCTTCGGCAGTCGCGGTTGAACGGGCGGAGCAACCGGTTCTTCTGCAACAAACGCCTCGGGATCAAACGCTTCAGAATCCGCGGATGGCTCGACCGCACGGAGACGAGGAACAAGGGTTCGTGGTCCACCGCCGGGGCGCGAGAGGAGCGTGGCCTGCTCGTTGATGGGGGTGAGCGCATGCCGTTTGGGGTCAAAAGCCCATCGGGCATCGTTGCTGATCCCTGACGCCGTGAAGGTCAGCTTGACTCGCCACCCCTCCTCGGGGTCCTTCCACGATGTCCACTGTTCGTCCGTTGCGTCAAGGGCA
>JBQELM010000100.1:0-6904 GCA_052103915.1 Mycetocola sp.
GGGTCTGTCCCTCAAGGACGCCGTCCCCGGCTTTGACGGTGCACACTTCTACACCGGAATCGACGAGCAGAACGCCTAGTCTGCGCCTGCCGTTTCCTCACTTTTTCTAATCCTGGAGATACACAACAATGCCTAAGCCCACCAAGGGTCCCCGCCTCGGAGGCGGACCGGCGCACGAGCGTCTGATGCTGGCCAACCTGTCGGCCGCGCTGTTCACCCACAAGTCCATCAAGACCACCGAGACCAAGGCCAAGCGCCTGCGTCCCTACGCTGAGCGTCTCATCACGTTCGCTAAGCGTGGCGACCTGCACGCTCGCCGCCGCGTTCTTGGCGTCATCAGCGACAAGGGTGTTGTGCACGAGCTCTTCACCGAGATCGCGCCGCAGCTTGCTGAGCGCCAGGGTGGCTACACCCGCATCACCAAGGTCGGAAACCGTAAGGGTGACAACGCGCCGATGGCCGTTATCGAGCTGGTTCTTGAGCCGGTGACCCCGAAGGTCAAGGCCTCCAAGAAGGCTGCCGCTCCGGTTGCCGAGGAGACCCCGGTCGAGGAGACCGTTGTTGAGGAGACCACCGAGGCCCCCGAGGCCGAGGTTGCCGCCGACGCTGAGGTCGCCGCTGAGGCTCCCGCCGAAGAGACCAAGTAGTCTTTTCTTGCTCTGAAGGGCCCGATACCGTTTCCGGTATCGGGCCCTTTTGGCTGTCCTGGTGAGTTGCGACGGCGGGCGATTAGGCTGGAGATCATGGTTGATCAGACTCGTCCCCTGTCCGCACGCCTCGCCCCGGTCCCCACCCCCCGGATTCCGGAGCACCCGGCGATTGCACGCTGGAGACCGGCAACGCCCGAGGACGCCGAGGCGATTTTTGCGCTCGATGTGGCCATCGCCCGGGTGGACCAGCCCGATGAGCTTCCCCTGCTGAACCACATCATTGATGAGCTGGGCTTTTCCTACGTTGACCTTCAGCGGGATACGATTCTTGGCTTCACCGCTGACGGTGATCTTCGGGCAGCCGGCCGGGTGGTCATCCCGCCGGGGCACGACACCAGGGTCCAGTCCTACCTGAACGGGGGCGTGCACCCCGAGCTGCGTGGCCAGGGCATCGGTCGCGAACTGTTGCGCTGGCAGCTGGAGCGCTCGGCCCAACAGCTGGCCGAGTCGGGCCAGTCGCTGCCCGGCTGGATGGCCGCGTACACACCCCTGAGCAATACCGCTGCCGCGTCGCTGTTCACCAGGGCGGGACTGAGCCTCGCCCGCTACTTTGTGGGAATGCACCGCGATGTGAGCGCGCCGATCGAGCGGGTTCTTCCGCGTGAGGGAGACGACGACCTGCGAATTGTTCCGTTCGAGCCGGCGCTGGCCGACTCTGCTCGGCTCTCCCGCAACGACTCGTTCCGTGACCACTGGGGGTCACAGCCGACGGTGCCGGAGGAGTGGCAGAGCATGGTCAGTGCGCCGCAGTTCCGGTACGACCTGTCCCGGGTGGCGGTTGTGGGGCAGGGCGAGAATCGGCGGGTTGTTGGCTTTGGTCTTGTTGAGCTGAACGCTCAGGACTGGGAGGCGCAGGGCTTCACCAGCGCGTACATCGACTACATCGGTGTTTCACGTGAAGCACGGGGGCGTCGTATCGCTCCGGCGATCATCGGTGAGGTGCTGACCGCCATCCGGGACGCCGGGTTCCAGAAGGCGCTGCTTGACGTGGACACGGAGAGCCCAACGGGAGCTGACGGTCTCTACGGGCGCTGGGGGTTTGAACCCGGAACACGCGTGGCCTCCTACGTTCGGGAGGTGTGAGAGCGAGCCGACCGGCGCCCCCGTCACAGACCGATGCCCCGCCCCGATCAGTCGGGGCGGGGCATCGGCGTGCGGGGAGAGGCTCCCGAGCACGGAACGGGCCGTGGTGCGCGGAAGGATTACTCGGTGGCCCTCGTTGCGGTGCGCTGGCGGCGGCGAACGATCAGTGCTGCTCCCACGCTGAGCAGTACTCCGGCAGCCAGTGCCAGTCCTCCTCCGTTACCGGACGCACCGGTTGAGGCCAGTCCGGATGGCCCCGCCGCGGGTGCGGGGGTGGCACTGTGGTCACCGGCTCCGGATGACGGTGCGCTGCTGGCCGTCGGGGTGCCGGTCGTGCTTCCGTCCGTTGGAGCGGTCGTGGGCTCCGGCGTCGGCTCTGTGGTGGGTTCCGATGTCGGCTGTGTGGTCGGTTCTGTGGTGGGTTCCGATGTCGGCTGTGTGGTCGGTTCTGACGTGGGTTCCTGCGTCGGCTCGGGGGTGCCGTCGGAGATGACGGTCAGGGCGGGAACGCTGTCCGGGAGGACCTGAGCTTTAGTCTGCTGCTCAAGCGCGTAGCCCATGGCCAAGACCTCGGCATCGGACCAGGCGGCACCGACCAGCTGCATCGAGGTCGTGTACCCGTGATCGTTTGTGCCGACCGGAACAACAACCGTTGGCAGCCCGGCCGCTGAGGTGGTGACCCCTGTGGCCCGGTCAGAGCTGTGCTGTGCGCTGTTGCCGTCGTTGTTGTAGATGTCGGAGATGAAACCGGGGTAGACCACAACGTCAACGTCCGACTCGGCCATCCACGCGGCAATCGTGTCCTTGTAGGCGGCACGGTAGCTCAACCACGCGTCCACCTGAGCCTCCGTCATGCGCGCTGTTGTTCCCAACGAACGCTGGTTGTACGGCAGGACCTCGGGCGAGGCGAGAACGGCGTTGCCGTCGGCGTAGGGGAAACCGGTCTGAGCGTCGATGTAGCGAGCCCAGCCCTCAATGTTCCGGCTCCCGGCAGGGGAGCTCCCGCCGCCGGGGGCCTGACCCATTTCAACCATGGTTGCTCCCGCAGCTTCCAGCTCGCTGAAGCGGGCGCGTACGCTTGCGCCGGTGCTGTCATCGGCGTAGCTGGAGACAAACGAGTCGGGAATGAACCCAACGCGAACACCCTGGAGTGCCCCGGTGCTCAGCGCGGACGTCCAGTCATCCGGACGGCGCTCATCGGCCTCCGCCGTCAAGATGTCTCCCTCGTCCGTCCCCGTTGTGGCGTTGAGAAGGTAGGCCAGGTCGGTGACGGTTCGGGCGATGGGGCCGGCGTAGTCCTGGCCCCAGGTCAGCGGCATGACACCACCGACACTGGCCATCCCGTCCGTCCCGCGGAACGTGGTCAGACTTGACCCCGTTGTTGGCGCGTACAGGGAGACGCCGGTCTGCGTTCCCATGGCGGCAGCGGACAGGCTGGCTGAGACGGCAACCGCCGAGCCACCGCTTGAACCAAACGAGGTTTTTGACGGGTAGAGCGCGTTCCAGGTCTGGCCGTAGCCGCTCTCGCTGTAGGAGCCCGAGTTGGCGAACTCGGACAGGTTGGACTTGCCGATGATGACGGCACCTGCCGCCCGAAGCCCGGCGACCTGGTGGGCGTCGTTCTGCGGCTGCCAGCCATCAAGCGCACGTGTTCCACCCGTGGTTGGCATGTCCTTGGTGTCAAAGACGTCCTTGATGGCGATCGGGATGCCAAGCAGGTCGTCATCTGCGCCGGCGGCGCGTGCCGCATCGGCTGCCTGCGCCTGCGCCAGGGCGTCATCGGCGACGGTGATGAAAGCGTTCAGGCCAAGGGGACCGGAGTCGTAGACCCGGATCCGGTCGAGGTACGCCTGGGTGATCTCCACAGACGTGGTGCGCCCGGCCCTCAGATCGGCCTGCATCTGCTCGATGCTTGCTCCCAGAACGTCGTAGTCGGACGTGGTTGTCGTCGACGCGGCTGGTGCACTGGCGGGCAGGGCGGGCGCGGGGACAGAGGCACAGTTGATGCCGTCGGTCACCACGGCTGGGTCCCAGTTGCTGATGGTGCACAGCTGGGCGGGGTCAAGTCCGGTGAGGCTGGGGGCTGCGCTGAGTGCCACCAGATGCTCCGACGCCGCGGCGGTGGCCGCCGCACCGGTCTGACCGGCGTGGACGTAGTGCAGCAGCGACCGGGTCTCGCCGGCGGGAACGGTGACCGTGTTCACGTAGCCCACAAAGTTGGCCTCGTGTCCGGTTGTGGAAACCGGGGTGGTGAACGGGTCGCGCTCCTGATTGCCGACCCGGGACAGTGCACCGTCAAACGGTGCGGGGGAGCCAAGCACTACGCCGATGGGGCGCTGGGTGTCGGCGGAGGGGCATGAGAGCACCCACGCATCCTCCGGCGTCACGGTGGTGTCACCGCTGGCGGTGGCCACAACGGGAGAGGCCTGAGCGCCCGTGCCGTAGCCAAGTGCGCCACCAAAAGAGACCTCAACGGTGATGGGCGCGTTGGAGGAGTTGTGCACGGTGTCGAGGAAGCGTGCCGTTCCGGTGTCCGCTGTGATGTCAATCGAGCGGGACAGCTCGGCCGGGCCAAGAGCAACGGACGAACCGGAGCGGTAGGAGCCGTCACCGGTCATTTCCAGCTCAAAGCCGCGCATCATCTCGCCGTTCAGGCGCAGCGCGTCCTGGTCGGCGACGCGCACAAAGATGTTGCCAAAACCGTCAACACGGGAGCCGCTGATGGCCCTGATGCTTCCGGTGTCAAGACCGGGGCGACTGGCGTCGTGGATCTGCCATGCCCCGTTGTTTGCTGTCGGAACGGTGGTGACGGCGCTCGCCGCGGCGGCGGGCAGGAGCGGCGCGAGGATGATTGCCGCGCAACCGAGCGCAAGGGCGCGTCTGCGGCGGGTGGGGGAGGTGGGGGTCATTGTTCTCTTTCGCTGTGTCGGAGCAGGGGAGGAACTGTGGAGACACTATGCGGTGCGTGTTTCCCGTCCATGTCGGCACGGTTTCGATGAGGGGTCGACTGCTGAGTACGCTGAGTGGGTGTCTGAGCAACTCACCCCCACGCAGCCGGTCCGCCTGCGCATCGATCTGTCGTACGACGGGACGGACTTCGCCGGGTGGGCGATCCAGCCGGGTCAGCGCACCGTGCAGGGGGTGGTGGAGGACGCCATCGCCCGACAGTTCGGGTTCCGACTTGCACCGCTGCGAGTGAGGATCGCCGGTCGAACCGACGCCGGTGTGCACGCCAGCGGCCAGGTCGCCCACGTTGACCTTGAGCCCGAACACTTTGCCGCCCTCGCCCGGTCGCGTGCGGGTGCCCCGTCTCCCGCCGGGGTGGCCAGGGCGCTGTATCGCAACCTGTCGGGTGTTCTTGGCATCGGAAGCGACGTGATCATCCGCTCGGTCACGGCGGCACCAGCCGGATTTGATGCCAGGTTTTCAGCCAATTGGCGGCGGTACCAGTACCGCATTTCCGACCAGCGGACGACCCGTGACCCCCAGCAGCGCCGGCGCACCCACTGGCACGGCAAGGCGCTGGACGACAACCGTCTCGCCGAGGCCGCTGAGGTGGCCCTTGGCCTGCATGACTTCCTTGCCTTCTGTAAACCCCGTGAGGGCGCCACGACCATCCGCAATCTGCAGGAGTTCCGCTGGTGGCGGGACGAGTCGGACGTTCTGATCGCGGAGTTGCGTGCTGACGCGTTCTGCCACTCGATGGTGCGCGCGCTTGTGGGCGGTGTTGTCTCCGTTGGTGAGGGCAAGCACGAGGCTGACGAGATTCGCGCGGCACTTGAGTCCCCGCGTCGGCACCAGTTCGCTCCCGCGATGCCGGCCACCGGTCTCGACCTGGTTGAGGTGTCCTACCCCGGTAACGCCGAGCTGCTGGCGCGGGCTGAACTCACGCGGGCCAGGCGGACCCTGTCCGGTCCGCCGGTTGTTGAATCGGACTGAGCGGCGACGCCGATCAGGGTTGGGCGTGGTTACCCGCAGCGAGCGTTTGCCAGACGCCCGCCGATCGCCTAGTGTTAACCCTTGGTGTGTCGGCTCCTGTGGCCGACCCCCGTGGTTGAGCCCTCCACCTCACGGTGTTCCACTCGGAACACCGGCCGGAGCGGGATTCACGAACGTCCAACCTACGAGATAAGAAAGCAGCACTATTGTGACGCGCACATACTCCCCGAAGGCCGCTGATGTCCAGCACGACTGGCTCGTCATCGACGCAGAGGACGTTGTCCTCGGCCGTCTGGCCAGCCACGCCGCAGCTCTGCTCCGCGGCAAGCACAAGGCCACCTTCGCTCCGCACATGGACATGGGTGACTTTGTCATCATCATCAACGCGGACAAGGTTGCCCTGACCGGCCAGAAGGCTGCTCAGAAGGTTGCTTACCGTCACTCCGGTTACCCGGGTGGCCTCAAGGCTGTTGGCTACGCCGAGCTCCTGGAGAAGAACCCGGTTCGCGCCGTTGAGAAGGCGATCCGCGGCATGCTCCCGAAGAACAGCCTGGGCCGCGCTCAGCTGAAGAAGCTCAAGGTCTACACCGGTGGCGAGCACCCCCACGCTGCACAGCAGCCCAAGACCTTCACCCTCGACCAGGTCGCTCAGTAAGCGCCCGATCAAAGACTTTAAGGATTATTGACGTGACGAACATCGCAGACTCCATCGACCAGGCTCCGGAGAGCTACACCACCCAGTCCACCACCGAGGCGGCTGTTGCCGCTCCTCGCGTTGTGAACGTTCCGGGCGCAGCTGTCGGCCGTCGCAAGCAGGCTATTGCCCGCGTGCGCCTCATCCCCGGCAGCGGCACCTTCTCGGTCAACGGCCGTGAACTGGCGAACTACTTCCCCAACAAGCTGCACCAGCAGCTGATCACCGACCCGTTCACGCTCCTTGAGCTGAACGGCAGCTACGACGTCATCGCACGCATCTCCGGTGGTGGCCCCTCGGGTCAGGCCGGCGCCCTGCGTCTGGCGATCTCTCGTGCGCTGAACGAGATCGACCGTGAGAACAACCGTGCCGCTCTGAAGAAGGCTGGCTTCCTGACCCGTGACGCTCGCGTCATCGAGCGCAAGAAGGCCGGTCTCAAGAAGGCCCGCAAGGCGTCGCAGTTCTCGAAGCGCTGATC
>JBQELM010000101.1:0-6866 GCA_052103915.1 Mycetocola sp.
CGGGGGTCATTCGCCACCCTGGCAAAGAATCGCGGCCACACGATCACATTCCACTCGGCATTACACCGAACACGACCCCCGAGCAGTACGGTCACGCGCCCCGATTATCTATGCGCAGTACATCGCCCCACACCGGCGTGCGGCACGCCCGGGCGTCACGAGTAACCATTTTCTCTTTTCACGAGCTTTTCGTCACCATCAGCGTCCACTCGGGGACGATCACAGCGATAGGCTCACAGATATGAATGCACGGAGTGAACGGCTGGTCTGGATCGACTGCGAAATGACGGGGCTTGACCTCGAGGTCGACGAGATCGTTGAGGTCGCAGTTGTCATCACCGATTACGATCTCAATCCTGTTGATGCCGGGTTCCAGATCGTGATCAAGCCAAGCAAGGCCGCCCGCAACAACATGGGCGAATTTGTCACGAATATGCACACCACATCGGGCCTGATCACAGAGCTCGACGACGGTGTCACCCTGGCGGAGGCCGAAAAGGCCGTCGTTGAATACATCAGCCGCTTTGTTCCGGAAGCCGGAAAGGCACCGCTCGCCGGAAACACAATCGGCACGGATCGCAGCTTCATCGTCAAAGATCTTCCCGCCATTGACGCATACCTGCACTACCGAAGCGTTGATGTCTCCTCCATCAAGGAACTTGCCCGCCGCTGGTACCCCAGGGCGTACTTCAACGCTCCCAAAAAGGATGGTGGCCACCGTGCGCTCGCCGACATTCTTGAGTCCATCAGGGAGCTGGCGTACTACCGTTCAGCCGTGTTTGTGCCCGAGCCGGGACCAACCTCTGACGAGGCAAAATCTGCCTCTGACGCTGTTGTGAACATTTTTGCTTCAAAGATGTAATACACTGGAGCAGTTGCCTCGTCCGCGAGGCGCATGGTGGGTATAGCTCAGCTGGCAGAGCGCCTGGTTGTGGTCCAGGAGGTCGCGGGTTCAAGCCCCGTTACTCACCCCACGTAGCAACACAAACCCTCACCTGAGGATCAACTACCGTTGAGAAACCAGGTGGGGGTTTTGTGCATCTCCGCGCGGCATAATCAAAGGTATGGACGCAGACCCCACGCCCGACGACGCGTCAGAGGACAACACAGCCAGTGCCGGCTCAGTGGCTGTTCCCGCGCACGGTGATGAGGAAACCCCGCATCGCTCAACCGAGCTCCCCCCAACGGCCGAGGACTCAGCCGAGGGCGCCACGCCCCTGTTCCTCAACGAGGCCGACTTTGAGGCGCTGGTGATCGACGAGCTTGACGCGCTTCCCGACGACATGGTCGACGGGCTCGATAACGTGCATTTCCAGGTTGAGGACAGGCCACAGGACGGCTCACTCTCACTCCTTGGACTGTACGAGGGCGTCGCCATCACCGAACGGGGCCAGTACGGCTACGGCGAACTACCCGATTCGATCACGCTGTTCCGTGAGCCACTGCTCGCTTATTGCCGCGATATGGCTGAGCTCCGCGAACAGATCCACATCACGCTTGTCCACGAAATCGCCCACTACTACGGCATCGATGACAACGAACTCCACCGGCTGGGCTGGGCGTAGCGCGAACGAGCGCGACCAGGTCGACGGAGGCCGTGACAGTGCCGGCACGACACTGAAGTCGCAACACCAACGTCCACGGACAGGCACCGTCAGCTACGAGCTGTAGCCACCCAGTGGCGAAACCACCTGGGGTGCATTGCTCCTGAACCGAACCGTGGCGCTCAGCTCAGGCCGATGAAGACGGCACAACGCCGTCCACTGCCGATCCCACATGTCCCAGTGCGCGTCAAAGGCACCGTTGTCCCTGGTGAGCGCCCGATCTCGACGCACATCGTCATCGGCATCAAGCCAGATCCTCATCGTGCCGGGCCGTGACAGTTCCAGGGACGTGGCCAGCGCACCACAGCCCTCAAGAATCAGCGGAATGTCTGACCTGACGACGTTCCACTCGGCCGCAGCGTCCGCCTCCCAGTCCCACCGCCGCCACCCGCCAGCCCGACCGCGACGGCGAGGGAGCAACAGCTCGCGTTGAACGTCGTCAACTGCCGCAGCCAGACCCGACCATCCGGGATAGATGCTGTCCAAAGCAACCAGCTCTGATCCGGGGAGGACCGCGTGCATGGCTGCGGCAAGGCTCGACTTTCCCGCCCCACTTGGCCCGTCGATCAGGATGGTTGGCTGACTGCCAAGCCCGGGCACGAGACCACGGAGATGCTGCGCCCGTCCCCAGGCCACCCGATCACCGATAGCCGTCACGATCCCACAAACCTAAACGTTCCGAGGGCGATGGACGCCCCAAGTGAGGCCGCCATGATCACAACAGCAATCACAACCGCCCACAGGTCAGCGGTTGACAGATGTGATGACCGAGCCCAGGTCCGTGCGGGACGCGCACCAAAACCGCGTGCCTCCATCGCTGTGGCCAGTTTTGTCCCCCGGCGCACGGCAAAAACAAGCAGAACAAAAGCCATCGACAGGCTACGCCTGACCACGCCGCGGTCCCCGACCCCCCTGGCGCGCCGAGCCAGCATCATGCTCCGCCAGTCGTCAACAAAAAGGCCCATCATGCGAATGCCGGCCAGCGCGCCGATCACAAAACGAGCGGGGAGCCGGACAACCTGCGCCAGACCATCAGCAAGCCGGGTGGGGTCAACTCGGGAGAAAAGCAGAATCGTCGGAAGACCAAGAGCCAGAACACGGACAGAAATCGCGAGAGCCTGATTAATCGAGTTATCAGAAACCACCGCGACTCCCCAGCGCCAGTGCTCAACGCCACCCGGTGTTCCATAGAGCAGCATGCTGAGCGCTGCGACTGGAATAAAAACCACAACCGGCACAAGCCGGACGGCAACCCTCCGCCACGGCACCCCCGTCAACGGAACAAGTGCCAGCTCAATCAACACGGCAACACCGGCACTGACCGGGTCAAGAGTGGCCAGCATCGGAACAGAAAGAATGACCGCGATCAGCACAAGCGTGACCGGGTTCACTCTGCTCAGTGGCGCAACCCGTGGTGTGCGCGTGGCGTCATCGGCCTGCAGCTGAGGGCTCTGGTTGGACGTCGACACACTCATGCAGCTGCCCCCTCAGCGGTCCGCGGAGTGAGTGCCCACTCACGGTCACCAAGTGCCGCAATGTATTCAGCATCGTGGGTGACGGAGACGAGGGTTGTCCCCTCCGCACGCATCTCGGCCAGCAGCGTCACCAGGTCGCTCCAACTCCGCCGGTCCTGGCCGAAGGTTGGCTCGTCAAGGACAAGGACCCGGGGTGAGGTGGCAACAAGAGTGGCCACGGACAGTCTGCGTTTCTGGCCGCCAGACAGCGTGAATGGGTTGGCATCCGCCAGTGCGTCAAGCCGCAGCCGCTGAAGCAACTCATCCACACGCGCATGAATGCGGCCGCGCTCCCAGCCAAGCGCTCGCAGCCCCACGGCGAGTTCGTCTCGTACTCGTGAGGTCACAAACTGGTGCTCGGGGTCCTGGAATACGGTGCCGATGCGCGTCAGCAGCTGGGTAGACTTCCATCTGAACGGCCGCTCCGCCGCGCCAGCGCGCAACTCGCTTGACGCGCGAACAGCACCGCCCGCCTCAGGCAATAGCCCGGCAAGGGTCATCGCCAGCGTCGATTTTCCCGCACCGTTTGGCCCGGTGATGGCAACGGCATCGCCAAAGTGAAGATCAAAATTCAGCCCGGACTGTGCAGTTGTTCGCGCCGATTTTGTCCGAGAAACCGCCAGGTTTTCCAAGACAAGGGCCCCGCCGCCTGACTCTATCCGCTCGGCTGGCGGCACGGGCGACACCGACTGAGGAACCCACAGCCCTGCGTCCTCAAGAACACCCTGGTTCTCAGAGAAGACGTCGTCGGGTGAGCCATCAGCGAGCACCCCGCCACCGTCGCCCAGCGCCACAACGCGGGTGACCAGGTCCTTCCACACGGTCGTGCGGTGCTCCACAACGATCAGTGTTGCGCCGGTACGTTCAAGCACGCGCTCAACAGCATTCCTGACGTCACGCACTCCGAGAGGATCAAGATTTGCTGTCGGCTCGTCAAGCACAATGAGCGACGGCCCCATCGCCAGGACACCGGCCAACGCAAGCCGCTGCTTCTGACCGCCAGACAACTGATTGGTTGGATGCGTAAGCGGGAGCTGAAGGCCAACCTCGGCCAGGCTCTCCGTTACCCGCGGCCAAATCTGATCGCGAGGGACGCCAAGATTCTCACAGCCGAAGGCAACGTCGTCCCCTATCTGTGACATCACCAGTTGGGAGTCCGGGTCCTGGAGCACCATGCCGATCCGACCACGCTGGTCGGAAGGGCGGCGTCCGTCAACAAGGATCTGGCCGGTCTGATCGCCCTCATCGGCACCGCCAAGAAGGCCAGCGATACCGGCGAGAGTGGTCGATTTGCCGCTCCCCGATGCTCCGACGAGGAGGACACGTTCGCCCGGTGTAATGGTCAGCGTGAGGTTACTGACCGCTGGGAGGCGGCGGCCGGAATGCCGCCACCCCCAGTCGGTCATGGTGACGTGTGCACCAGAGGTCATCGTTTAGACGTCTCTCCGGGCTTCACGGCCAACAGCAAAGCTGGACAGAGCCCCGGACGCGGCCAGCGCCCGCACAAGGAACCAGCCAAGGACGCCGGCCAGAATTGCACCGGAGGCCAGAACGGTACCGGTGTAGATCAGGTTAAACTCGACGCTCTTTGCGATGTTTCCGGTGATGTATTCGAAGATGATGGCGCCAGCGCCCGCTCCAACTCCGGCGAGTGCCGCGGCGGGAATCCCCCAGGCACGGTAAAGCAGAAGCGCAAAAACAAGCTCGGCACCGAGTCCCTGAACCAGCCCGGAGTACAGCGTCTCGATGCCCCACACGTTACCGATGAGGGCGGAGACGGTGGCGGCGATGACCTCAACAAAGAGAGCCGCTCCCGGTTTGCGGATGACCAGGGCTCCAATGATGGCGCCAAGGAACCAGACGCCGGTCGCCATTCCGCCCAGGCCGGGTGTTATCGCGTTAACGGCGGTGAACCAGATCATTCCGACGCTGTTCCAGATCCAGAAAATCAGACCGCAGGCGACGCCAAGGACGGCGGCGACAACAATATCGACAACGCGCCAGCTGTATCGGCTGCGGGTGGGTGCGCTCTGCGGCGCAGTTGTGGTGTGCACTATTCGTGCCCTTCCTGTAGGGGAAAAGAGGGCACGGGTATTGAGATGTGTTTGCCTCCCTGCGCTGGCATGACCCAGATCAGGTTCAGACGGTCGAAGGCTGGGAGCCTTCCTCTCAGTCCGGTTCACCGGACTCCCGTGTTGCCTTCGACTATAGCGAAGCCCCGGGCTCACGGTCACATCCTCAACTGCACACATCGCCCCCGTTCCGGTCAGAACGGGGGCGATGAGCGCAGGCTGTCTGGTGTGTCAGCGCTTCAGCGCACGGATGATGTGCGAGAGCGCACGACCAGCCACACACACGAGCGGAATTGCGACAGCTGCCAGAGCGACGATGTTGGGGTCGTACCGCACGCCGCGCTCGTCTGAAATGTATGCGCCGAGCGGAATGCTCCAGCTCCCGCCGCCGCCACCCGCGCCGGACACCTCGCCGTTCTCCGCCTGCGTACCGTCCCCCTCCCCTGCACCAAAGCCAAAGCCGCCCAGAGCGACAGGGATCAGTGTGGTGTCACCCAGCTCAACCGGGTCACCGTAAGCGGTGGAAACACCAACCTTTTGCATCGAGTTAGCCAGGGGCAGAATCAGGTTCGTCATGGGTCAACGGTAGCTGGACCGTCCGCGTGTGACCAGAGGCAGCTGGGGTTTCCTGTTTGTTCCAGCGCGGCTCAGAATCTCAGCCCACCCACCTGTCCGCCGCGTCTGGGCTGAGCTGTCTGGGCTGAGCGGTCAGCACAGAGAACGCAGGACGGAGAACCGAAGCCGAAGGACGCGCGGCCGCCCGGTGAGGCCCACAACGTCAGGGGTGGGCGTCACCACCGCGCTTCAGAAGCGAGGCACGAGAGATAGCCGCCGAACCGAACTTTGACCGCAGTGCATCCATCGTGTTTTCGGTGTCACGCCAGCTCTCATCCGGATCCCACAGCTGCATCGTTGATCCGCCACCATCCAGACGTTCGGCGCGAACACCCAGCAACCTGACCGGCTGGGATCTGTCCCACGCCTCAGTGATCAGCGACCGAGCGACCTCTGCGATCCGGTGCGCAACATCGCTTGGCTCTGCCAGGGCTCGCGAGCGACTCACCGTCCTGAAGTCGCCATAGCGAAGCTTGATGGCCACGCCCCCGGCCATCAGACCAGCCGAACGGAGCCGGACAGCGACGCGGTCAGCAAGCCCAAGAACGGTGCGCTGAATCAGTACCGGATCAGCAATGTCTGAGGCAAAAGTGGTTTCGTGGCTGATGCTCTTTTCTTCTCTGCTGAGTTCAATGGGCCGTGGATCAATTCCCCTGGACAGTTCGGACAGCTTCTGGGCTGAGGCGGGGCCAAGAATTCGGCTCAGCACCTCAACCGGCGTGTTCGCCACATCCGCAACGGTGCGAATAGCTCTGGCCTCAAGCAGTTCAGCGGTGCGCTGACCCACACCCCACAGCCGTCTGACCGGCAGCGGGTGGAGCCACTCAAGAGTCTGGTCAACGGGGATCAGCAGGACCCCGCTTGGCTTGGCGAGGCCCGAGGCCAGCTTGGCGACAAACTTGCTTCCCGCCGCACCGACCGAGCAGGGAAGGCCCGTCGCTGACTCAACAGCGGCCTTGATCCGCGGCGCAATCACGCCAGGGGTGCCCCACAGTTTGCGTGCACCGGACACATCCAGAAATGCTTCATCAATGCTCAGCGGTTCAACCAGTGGCGTGAAC
>JBQELM010000102.1:0-6798 GCA_052103915.1 Mycetocola sp.
ACCAAGCGAATCGGACTCGGTACGGGTGGCAGCAGAAACGGACATGGCGCCTCTCTTGTGGAGTGTGGATGGAACATCACGCAGGGGTCCGTCGTCGTCGACGGCACCATTGCCTGACACGGTCAGCCTACTCCGCTGCGGGAGGCCGTTTACGAGAGAACGCCTCACGCCGGGCCGCAGGATCGAGCCCGCGCATGCGTGTGATGAACTCCTCATCAAAACTGTTCCAGGTCTCCCACTCCCCCAGCGGGACAACCTGGTGAAGGGTGGTGTGCTCGTACACGTGAACGAGCGTGTAGGAGCGGCCACCGTCCATGCCGTTCATTCGCTCGGGAGGGACCGAAAGGTTCATTGTGTAACAGCTGGCCGCCGCAACGGACACCGGGATCCCGGCAAACGTTGCGTGGCTGGCATAGTGCAGGTGTCCGGCAAGAATCACCCGGACGTCACTGCCGCGCAGAACCGCGGCAAGGCGGTCCTGATGTTCAAGCTCAAGCAGGTCGAACAACGGCTGGGGGCTCGGAATCGGCGGGTGGTGCATCATGAGCACAGATCCCTCCGGTGCCGGCTCTGCAAGGACCTCCGCCAGCCAGCGAAGCTGCGTATCCTCCAGCGCACCGTGGTGGTAACCGGGGACCGTTGAATCGAGGGTGATCAGCCGGAGTCCACCACTCATCCGAACAGAATCAATCGGATCAGCACTGGCCGGTGCGTCCAGAAGATGCTGCCGGAACGGCTCACGCTCGTCATGGTTGCCCATCACCCAGTGAATCTGCGCGCCCAGCCGTGCAGCGACGGGCTCAACGACGGCTCGGAGCTCGACGTAAGCATCGCCCTCACCCAGGTCGGTGAGATCACCGGTGAACACCAACGCGCTGATATTTCCTCCGCTGCGCTCGACCTGAGCCAGCGTCGCTTTCAACTGCGCGGAACAATCAATGCTGCCACCCAATCGGGCCCCAGAGCCAAGCAAATGCGGATCGCTGAGATGAACAATGGTTTGGCGTGGCGGCGGGTAGTGGCCCAGTTGATTCGAGGACATGGGGCGAGTGTACAAAGCGCCAGCGACAGCTTCCACCGGCCACACCGCGGGACCAGACGACATCAAAACGCCCCTGACACACGTTGGCCGTGCAGCGCAAAGCTGCACGGCCAACAGGAACGGCGGGTAACGAACGGCTAGCCGATCAGAACCTCGATGGGACCGCGCGCAAAGTAGACGACAAACCCGGCGGCAACAATCCAGAGCAGGGGGCTGACCTGACGGGCGCGTCCGGAGAACGCGTGCAGAATTACCCAGCTGATGAATCCCGCGCCGATACCGTTGGCAATGGAGTAACTCAGCGGCATCACCGTCACGGTAATGAACACCGGAAGCGCCACAGCAAAATCACTCCAGTCAACGTCGCGGATCTGGGCCATCATCATGGCACCAACAATCACAAGCGCAGCGGACGCAACCTCGCTCGGTACCACCTGAGTCAGAGGCGTGAAGAACATCGCCAGAGCAAACAGTGCAGCGGTCACCAGGTTGGCAAACCCTGTCCTGGCTCCCTCACCGATTCCGGCACCCGACTCAACAAAAACGGTGCTTGACGAGGACGAGCTTGCTCCACCGGCAATCGCACCGATGCCCTCAACAACAAGCGCGGAGCGCAGACGGGGGAAGTCTCCCTTGGCATCGGCGACGCCGGCTTCCTTTGACAGGCCGGTCATCGTTCCCATGGCGTCAAAGAAGTTAGTGAACACCAGGGTGAACACCAACATCAGGGCAGCAAGCACACCAATACGGCCGAAGGCGCCAACCGGATCAAACTGGCCAAGCAGGCTGAGGTCAGGAAGACTGACGATCTCGCTGGGCAGGGCGGGAACGGAGAGGTTCCAACCGTCGGGGTTCTCTCCGCCGTTTGAGGCGCCGGAGTGGAAGATCGCCTCGGCGATGATGGCCAGAACCGTTGAGATCAGGATTCCGAAGAACAGGCCACCACGAACCTTCCGGGCAACAAGCACACCGGTGATCAGCAACGAGAGAACAAAAACAACGGTGGGAACGGTCGCAACGCTTCCCTCAATACCCAGACCAACCGGCGGAGAGGACGTTCCCGTTGCCCGCACAAAACCAGCGTTCACAAATCCGATGAAGGCGATGAACATACCGATACCCACGGAGATGGCGATCTTGAGCTGAATCGGCACGGCGTTGAAGATCAGCGTGCGAAGGCCCGTGGCCGCCAGCAGCACGATGATGATGCCGTTCACAACCACAAGGCCCATGGCCTCTGCCCAGCTGACCTGGCCGACCACGCTGACCGCAAGGAAGGAGTTGATACCAAGCCCGGCAGCAAAACCAAAGGGGAGACGCGCGATCAGACCAAACAGGGCTGTCATCAGCGCGGCGGTGAATGCCGTCGCAGCAGCGACCTGGCCAAAGCCAAGCTGATCACCGTTAATGTCGGTGGAGCTGGACAGGATGATCGGGTTAAGGATCACGATGTAGGCCATGGTGACAAAGGTCACCAAACCACCGCGCACCTCTGTTCCGAATGATGAACCGCGCTCAGAGATTCCAAAGTAGGAATCAATGCGTTGTGGGATGGTCCTGGTGGGGGTTGCCGACACGGCAGATCCTCTCGATTGATGGTGGGGAACCTGCACAGTATATTACCAGCTGGATCTGCAATAGGCGTACCGTAAACACGGCGCTTGGCCACTCCCCCTACACAGAAATCACAGCACACCTATGACCTCACCCTGGAAGCTACACGGCACCGGCCGTGACGTAGCCCCCACCGACATCGTTGCACCGGACGAACGACTGAGCTGGCCGCGGACCATCGGCCTGGGCATGCAGCACGTTGTCGCGATGTTTGGCGCCACCTTCCTTGTGCCGGCCCTCACAGGCCTGTCCCCCACGGCGACCCTGTTCTTCTCCGGCTTTGGCACCATCCTGTTCCAGCTGATCACCCGCAACCGGATGCCAAGCTACCTGGGCTCTTCCTTTGCGTTCCTTGCCCCCATCGCGGCGGCAAAGGCCAGTTCGGACCTGGGCGGGGCACAGTTTGGCATCCTCGCTGTTGGTCTCCTTCTCGCGCTGATCGGTCTGCTCACACACCTGATCGGCACGCGGTGGATTGACGTTTTGATGCCACCGGTTGTGGCCGGGGCCATTGTTGCCCTGATCGGCTTTAACCTGGCGCCAACCGCGATGAAAAACTACACCGCCTTTCCGGTGACGGCATCCGTTACTCTGCTCGCCATCCTGATCAGCACGGTCCTGTTCCGTGGCCTCCTTGGCCGGCTCTCCATCCTGCTTGGTGTGGTTGTGGGCTATCTGACAGCCGTCATCCGTGGTGAGGTCAAGTTCGACGCTGTCGCAGATGCGAACCTCTTCGGCCTCCCCGGATTCACTGCCCCGGCCAATCCCTTCACGGATCCGGCCCTCTGGGGCCTCCTGCCCGCCTTCCTCCCCGTTGTGCTTGTCCTTGTCGCAGAAAACGTTGGCCACATCCGCTCCGTCGCCCAGATGACCAACCGCCCGGAGACCAACGCCCTGACCGGGCGGGCGCTCTTCGCCGACGGAGTTGCAACCGTCCTCGCCGGAGCCGGCGGTGGAGCCGGGACCACAACCTACGGTGAAAACATCGGCGTGATGGCAGCCACCCGCGTGTACTCCACCGCGGCGTACTGGGTCGCCGGCATCTTTGCGCTGCTGCTGAGCTTCTCCCCCAAGGTCGGAGCGGCGATCAACTCCATTCCCGCCGGTGTCCTTGGCGGGGCAACAACGGCGCTCTACGGGCTCATCGGCATCATCGGTGTCAAAATCTGGCTGGACAACCGGATCGACTTCGGAAAGCCGACCAATCAGATGACCGCAGCCGTTGCCCTTGTGGTGGGAATCGCGAACCCGACCATCGTGATCGGCACCCTCGAGTTCAACGGCATAGCGCTCGGTACCGTTGCGGCGATCACCGTGTACCACCTGATGAACCTGATCGCGCGGTGGCGGAAAACCAGCTAACCACCCAACGCACAAAGCTCTGGCGCGGAGAATGAGTCATTCTCCGCGCCAGAGCTTTATCTGCGATCAACGCCGATCAACCGCCGTGAAGGGCCGGAACGATGAGGTAGATACCGGCAAGCACAGCACCAGCACACAGGGCAAAGCACAGGTAAGCGATCGCGCGGGAAAAACGCTTCTGTCCCTCGGTCAGCGGGTTTTTCTTTGCCGCCTTGATCGCCTTCTTTTCGGCCTTCCGCGCCTCAGCGGGAGTCATCACGGTGATGGCGTCGGTGAACTCTGCCGGTGCCACAACCGGAACACGTCCGCCACGGATCAGCATGCGAAGCCCCAGAGAGTACAGGCCAACAACAATGATGGCTGCGGTCATCGCCCACAGGAGAACGGAGAAAAACGCGATCCAGTCAATGCCACCGCTGGCACTGGCCGCGGCTGCAACAGTGTTCACTGACGCACTCATTTGCTTTCGCCCTTCTGCGAGCCGGACGTCTGATCTGCGCTGTCATCCTGTGCGGTGTCCGTCGCGCTAGCCTGCGCTGACTTGCGCTGCTCCGACGTCGAGCGACGGGGACGGCGACGCTTCTTCTCTGGTTCGGTGATCTTGACGGCAAGACCCGAATCAGCCACATCACTCATCGCGTTGTGCGCGCCAACCTCGTCGCGACGGGACCAGAGGTAAATGAAGAGAATGACACCAACACCCACAACAGCGTCGATGATGACACCAATCGGTCCCAGGTGCGCGATGACAGCGGCCAACGCACCAACGGCACCGGCTGCGGGAAGCGTCATCAACCAGCCAAGACCAATGCGACCAACGGTGCCCCAGCGAATCTCAGCGCCACGACGACCAAGTCCTGAACCGATCACCGAGCCGGAAGCCACCTGAGTTGTGGACAGCGCAAAACCAACGTGGCTTGACGCCAGAATCGTTGCTGCCGTGCTCGCCTCGGCGGCAAAGCCCTGAGCTGGCTTGACCTCCGTCAGGCCCTTACCCAGGGTCTTGATGATGCGCCATCCGCCGATGTAGGTGCCCAGCGCGATCGCCAGCGCACAGACGGTCACAACCCAGAACTGGGGGCCGGTGCCGGCGTCCTGGAGCCCAACGGCCACAAGGGTCAGCGTGATGACACCCATGGTCTTCTGCGCGTCATTTGTTCCGTGCGCAAGCGCCACAAGCGAGGAGGTGAAGATCTGGCCGTAGCGGAACCCGGATCGTCCATCCGGTTTGTTGTCGTAGCGGCGGGTCAAGCTGTAGGCCAGCTTGGTCACAACAAAAGCAATCAACCCAGCGGTGAACGGTGCGATCAGCGCCGGAAGGATGATCTTTGACAGCAGAACACCACCGTCAATAGCGCCAACGCCAAATCCAACAAGCGCCGCACCAATCAGACCACCAAAGAGAGCGTGGGAGGAGCTGGACGGCAGGCCGAGCAGCCAGGTCAGCATGTTCCACACGATGGCACCGATCAGACCGGCAAAAATCATCTCGGGCGAGATCAGGACACCACCCGATCCCTCTTTGATGAGGCCACCCGAAATGGTCTTCGCCACCTCCGTGGAGAGGAACGCTCCCACCAGGTTGAGGATGGCTGCGAGGGTTACCGCGACCTTGGGCTTCAGCGCACCGGTCGCGATGGGCGTTGCCATCGCGTTTGCGGTGTCGTGAAACCCGTTCGTGAAATCAAAGAACAACGCCAGAGCGATGACAAGTACAACAAGGTAGGTGATTTCCACCGGAAGAACTCTCCATGTTGGCCCGCGGCGAACACGTAAACACAAACACGATGTTCACGGAATGTTCGAGTTGGGGAGGTTGCCAGAGCCCCTGGCGTATTGATAATTCCACCGACGCGGGTGTGCGTCAACTCGGCTCGGCGGATCACAGAGTTGTGGCCCCGGACGGTGTGTTGTCCGGGGCCACACACCACACGATTATGGCCGCGGAATGTTGCGCAGATTGCTCCGGGCCATGGCAACGGCCTCCCCCACACCGCCGTTCAGAACAACCTTTGACATGGCCAGCGCAAAGCCGGAAATCTGGCTGCCGGTGATCTCAGGGGGAAGGGACAGCGCGTGCGGGTCCGTCACGACGTCAACAAGCGACGGGCCCCGGTGGGCAAGCGCGTCGGTAAAGGCAGACTCCAGCTCACCCGCGTGGGTCACGCGCGTGGCGTGGAAACCCAGCGTTGCCGCCAGCGCTGCATAGTCAACGTTGGGAACATCAACGCCAAAGTCAGGCAGACCATCAACGAGCATCTCCGCCTTCACCATCCCCAGCGTTGAGTTGTTGAACACCACGACGGTGACGGGAAGGTCAAGCGCCGCAACCGTCAGGAGCTCACCAAGCAACATGCCGAGCCCACCGTCACCAGACAGAGACACGACCGCGCGGTCGGGGTATGCCAGTTGCGCTCCGATCGCCTGCGGCAGCGCATTCGCCATGGAACCATGCAGATAGGAACCAATCGCCCGCCGCTGCGGCGAGGTGTGCAGATACCTGGCCGCCCACACGTTGGTCATCCCCGTGTCTGTGGTGAACACGGCATCGTCCGGGACGACCCGGTCAAGGACAGCGGCCACGTACTCCGGGTGGATCGGAACAAACGACTCCACATCGTGCGTGTAGGCCCCGACCGTCCCCCGCATGATCTTGTTGTGCTTCTTGAGTGTTTTGTCCAGAAAACGGCGGTCCGTTTTGCGGTGCAGCTGCGGAATCAGGCTGCGGAGGGTGTCACCAACGTCACCATGGACGGGAAGCTCAACGGCGGCGCGACGCG
>JBQELM010000103.1:0-6779 GCA_052103915.1 Mycetocola sp.
CGGTGGGGTAAGAGCCCA
Organism: Mycetocola sp.; assembly: GCA_052103915.1. Taxonomy (GTDB): domain Bacteria; phylum Actinomycetota; class Actinomycetes; order Actinomycetales; family Microbacteriaceae; genus Mycetocola_B. Next base: position 19 of record JBQELM010000103.1, read on the forward strand.
CCAGCGCCCGGGGTGACCCGGGCGGCTCGGTAAACCTCGTCCGGAGCAAGGTCAGACAGAACACCATGGGGCTGCTCGTCCCGTGTTCGGGTAGACCGCTAGAGGGGCACGGCAACGTGTCCCCGAGAGAGATGGCCGTCACGGACCTTCGGGTCCGGACAGAACCCGGCGTACCGGCCGGCCCACACACATCTCTACGTTGGGCGTGCCGTTAGCGGACGCTGATCTGAGCACCCACCTCTGCCGCGCCGAGGATTCCCGCATTGTTGCGGAACGCCGCCGGCACAATTGGTGTGTTCAGCTCAAGCAGCGGAAGGAACTTCTCGTGGTGCTTCGAGACGCCACCGCCAACCACAAAGAGGTCGGGGGAGAACAGCTTCTCCAGCGTTGAATAATAGGCCTGAAGCCGCTCGGCCCATGCCGTCCAGGACAGGTCCTCGCGTTCCTTGGCCGAGTAGGCCGCTGCTCGCTCCGCGTCCCCGCCATTGACCTCAATGTGGCCAAGCTCGGTGTTGGGAACAAGCACGCCGTTGATCAGGAGCGCCGACCCAATGCCCGTGCCCAGGGTTGTCACGATGGTGACGCCCTCAGCACCGCTGGCCGCGCCAAAACGGAGTTCGGCCACGCCAGCCGCATCCGCATCGTTGAGGATGGCAATCGGCCGGTTCAGCGCCGACTCAAACAGGGTTTGAGCGTCGAGACCAATCCAGTCGGACGACACGTTGGCCGCCGACATGGTCCGACCCGCGCGGACGACCGCGGGGAAACAGATCCCAACCGGCGTGCCCTCGTCCGGCAGCAGCGTGAGGAGTTCGGCAACGGTTGCAGCGATGCCGTCCGGTGAACCACCCTGCGGGGTGGGGAGCTTGACCCGATCACTGAGCAGGGTGCCCTGCCCCACGTCAACGAGTGCGCCTTTGATCCCTGTTCCGCCGATGTCGATTCCGAGTGCGGTGCGTGCGTGCGTGCCCATGGCACTCAACTGTAGTCACCCTCACCCGTCCGGACGAGCAGGGGCTGTTTTACGACGCCGGGGTGGGCAGGGTCAGAACGTCTGCGCCCCGCTCCGTGACGACCAGGGTGTGCTCAAACTGCGCGGTGAGGGAATGATCCTTCGTGGTGACCGTCCAGTCATCGCTCCACATGTCCCACTCGTGGGTTCCGAGCGTCAGCATGGGCTCAATAGTGAACACCATGCCCGGCACCATGACATCGGAGTAGGCGGGCGCCGAGTCGTAGTGCGGGATGATCAGTCCGGAGTGGAACGCCTCACCCACACCGTGACCGGTGAAGTCGCGCACCACGCCGTAGCCAAACCGCTTGGCGTAGGACTCGATGGTCCGGCCGATGACGTTGACCTCGCGCCCGGGGGCAACGGCCTTGATGCCGCGGCGGAGCGCCTCCTCCGTGCGGGTCACCAGGTCGATTGTCTCCTGCGGGGCCTGGCCGACGATGAAGGTGCGGTTGGAGTCGCCGTGCACGCCGTTCAGGTACGCAGTGATGTCGATGTTGATGATGTCACCGTCCTGCAGCACGGTGTCGTCCGGAATACCGTGGCAGATGACCTCATTTACCGAGGAGCACAGTGATTTGGGGTAGCCGCGGTAGCCAAGCGTTGAGGGGTACGCGCCGTGCTCAATGACGTAGCGGTGGCCGATGGCGTCAAGCTCGTCCGTGGTGATTCCGGGGACGGCACTCGCCCCAACAAGAGCAATAGCGTCGGCGGCAATCCGACCCGCCCGGCGGATGTCCTCAATCCGTTCAGCCGAGTACACGTTTGTTCCCGTGTACGGGGCCGGCTCTGATTTGCCGACGTACTCGGGTCGGGCGATGTTCTGCGGAACGGCACGCAGGGGGCCGACCCGACCAGGAATGAGGTGGCCGAGGGTATCTTTAGGCATGACGCCAGACTAATCGACGAGAGGGGACACACTGTGACAACTGACGGAGACCACTCCTACTGGTTCAATCTGAATACGCACGAGGTGGAGTACGGATTGCTCTCACCGGCCGTCGATCGGGCCGGACCATTCGCCACACGTGAGGAGGCGCAGCGGGCGCCGCAGATCATGGCCGAAAACTCCCGCAGGTGGGCCGACGAAGACGAGGCAGAAAACCTGGACCGTTAAGCGGTTATTTCCTGCGCGCCCCTGCACCACAACCGTGGTGTGGGGGCGCTAATCTTATTCTAAGGCGTCTATGGCTCGGGAGGAGACCTGAATGGACAAGCAGCGCGACTTTGTGCTCCGCACCATCGAGGAGCGCGAGGTGAAGTTCATCCGCCTCTGGTTTACCGACGTGGTTGGCACCCTCAAGTCCGTTGCGATCGCCCCCGCCGAGGTGGAGGGCGCATTTGCCGAGGGCCTTGGCTTTGACGGCTCAGCCATCGAGGGCATGACCCGCAGCTACGAGTCCGACCTTCTTGCCGTACCTGACCCCAGCACCTTCCAGCTGCTGCCGTGGCGCGGCGACGTTCACCCGACCGCCCGCATGTTCTGCGACGTGACCACGCCTGACGGCGAGCCGGCCATGTCCGATCCGCGCAATGTGTTGAAGCGGGCCCTGGCCAAGGCCGCCTCGCTGGGCTACTCGTTCTACACACACCCCGAGATCGAGTTCTACCTGATGAAGTCGGCGGAGTTTGGCGAGGAGGGCCCGGTCCCGGTTGACTCGGCTGGCTACTTCGACAACGTTCCCGGCGGAACGGCGCACGACTTCCGCCGCAGCTCCGTTCGCATGCTGGAGGACCTCGGCATTTCCGTTGAGTTCAGCCACCACGAGGCCGGTCCCGGCCAGAACGAGATTGATCTGCGCTATGCGGACGCTCTGACCACGGCAGACAACATCATGACCTTCCGCACGGTCATTAAAGAGGTCGCCATCGAGCAGGGCGTGTACGCCACCTTCATGCCCAAGCCGCTGACCGGTCAGCCCGGCTCAGGCATGCACACACACATGTCCCTGTTTGAGGGCGACACCAACGCGTTCTACGAGGCCGGTGCCGAGTACCAGCTGTCACAGACGGGGCGTCAGTTCATCGCCGGTCTGCTGACCCACGCGCACGAGATCGCCGCCGTGACCAACCAGTTCGTGAACTCGTATAAGAGGCTCTGGGGTGACGATGAGGCGCCAAGCTACGTGACCTGGGGGCACAACAACCGATCGGCGCTGGTGCGTGTTCCGCTGTACAAGCCAAACAAGGGTGGCTCGGCTCGGGTGGAATACCGCGCCATCGACTCCGCGGCTAACCCCTACCTGGCTTACGCGTTGCTTCTTGCCGCGGGTTTGAAGGGCATCGAGGAGGGGTACGAGCTGCCGCCAGAGGCGGAGAACAACGTCTGGGAGCTCTCCGACGCCGAGCGGCGCGCCCTCGGGTACTCGCCACTTCCGGCCAGCCTTGATCACGCCCTCGAGTACATGGAGCGTTCGGAGCTTGTTGCCGAGACGCTGGGGGAGCAGGTGTTCTCCTACGTCCTGGCAAACAAGCGTCGTGAATGGCGTGAGTACCGCAGCCAGGTGACACGCTACGAGCTGTCCAAAAACCTCGGCGCTCTCTAAACGATGGCGCGCGATCCCGGAGTCCTGTCCGCCCTGGCCCGTTCCGGGTTCGCGTCGCTGAGTGCCTCGCGGTCGCGTCTGGATGAACTCCGCGATTGTGGGGTGGATGTCACCGACTGGATGAGCGATTTCCGCGACACAGCCGACCCCGACCAGGCGTTGGTGTTCCTCGCCGATCTGGCAGCCCGCGCGCCCGAGTACCTTGAACCGGTTCTCAGCGACGACGAGTGGCGGGGCAACCTGCTTCGAGTGCTCGGCTCATCCGCGGGTCTTGGCGACTTTTTCCTTCGTCACCCCGGTGAACTGCGAGTCATTCGACGTCGGCTAGTTGAGCTGCCAACGGCCGAGGTCATGACGCAGAGCATCGTTGACGAGGTGGCGGTTGCACTGTCCGAACGCGGTGTTGATTCCGACATCGCCGCGGTCGCGCTCCGCGTGGCCTACCGGCGGATTCTGGCGACCGTTGCCCTGTTTGATCTGGGCAGCGATGACCCGGTTGAGGTGTTTGACGCGGTTGCCGAGACACTGTCCGACCTGGCCGGAGCGGCGCTTGAGGCGGCGCTGTTTGCCGCGCGTGCCCTCGTCGCCGGCCGCGGTCCCGGCCAGTTCAGCGAGGACGACATCGCGCGCACCCGGCTGTCGATCATCGGGATGGGTAAGGCGGGCGCACGGGAACTCAACTATGTGAGCGACGTCGACGTCATCTTTGTGGCGGAGAGTGCCGATGAGGACCAGCTGAGTTCCGGCCGTGCCGTTGATATTGCGACCCGGTTGTCGATGACGCTGATGCGGGTGATCAGCGAAACAGGTATTGAGCCAGAGCTCTGGGAGATTGACCCCAACCTGCGGCCGGAGGGCAAACAGGGCGCTCTTGTTCGCACCCTGAGCTCCCACCTGAGCTACTACGATCGCTGGGCCAAGAGCTGGGAGTTCCAAGCCCTGATCAAGGCGCGCCCGCTGGCCGGTGACGCTCAGCTTGGCGCCGACTACGCCGCAGGTGTTGCGCCGTTCATCTGGAAGAGCGCGGGCGCCGACAACTTTGTTGAACAGGCGCAGCACATGCGCGAGCGGGTGACGGAGCACATCCCGTCAGACCAGGTCCACTACGAGATCAAACTGGGTCCCGGAGGTCTGCGTGACGTTGAGTTTACGGTTCAGCTTCTGCAACTCGTACACGGACAGACCGACCAGACGGTTCGGCTACGCGGAACGCTTGAGACGCTCCAGGCGCTGGCGCTCGGCAGCTATATCGGCAGAGACGAGGCCGGGGCTTTTGCCATGCACTACCGCATGCTCCGGGTGATTGAGCACCGCCTCCAATTGCAGCGTCTCCGGCGCACCCACCTGATGCCGCGGGACGAGGACGAACTGCGGGTCCTGGCCAGATCAACCCGACTGGCCACGACGGGCCAGGCGCTTGTCACCCGGTGGGAGTCGACAAAGCACGAGGTCAGGCAGTTGCACCTGAGGCTGTTCTACCGCCCGTTGCTGTCCGCCGTGGCGTCGCTGGGGGAGGACGAGGTCCGGCTCACCACGCCGCAGGCGGAGGGACGTCTGGCCGCCATCGGATTCCGCGATCCGGAGGGCGCGCTGAACCACATCAAGGCGCTGTCGACGGGGGTATCTCGGCGGTCAACTATTCAGCGAACGCTCCTGCCCGTCATGCTTCGTTGGTTTGCGGACGGTGCTGACCCGGACTACGGGCTGCTGGCGTTCCGGCGGCTCAGCGACAAGCTGGGCGGAACCCACTGGTATCTGCGGATGCTTCGGGACTCGTCCGGCGCGGCCGAGCGTCTCACGCACGCGCTGTCCACGTCCCGGTTTATTGGCGAACTGCTTGATGTGATTCCCGAGTCTGCCGCCTGGCTGGAGAGCAACAAGCAGCTTGAGGTTCGTCCGATGGCCACCCTGCGTGCCGAGGCCGCGGCGCTGGCCTTCAGGCACAGCTCACTCGCCGACGCGGCACGCGCGGTTCAGCGCTTGCGCCGACGCGAGGTGCTGCGGATGGCGCTCGGTTCGGTGAGTGCTGTTCTGAACGTGTCGGAGCTGTCCCGCGGGCTGACGGAGATCACCGAGATCACTCTGGCCACCCTGCTTGAACGCATCAGGGCCGAGCTTGGTGCGGAATCAGACCGCCTGGAGTTTGCGATCATCGGCATGGGCCGGCTGGGCGGAGCGGAAACCGGCTTCGGCTCTGATGCCGATGTTCTCTACGTGTACCGCGCCGTTGACGAGTCGATCGACGCTGGCGCTCTTGCCCGTCGGGTTGTCACCGAACTGCAAAACAGCGTTCAGGATCCACGGCTGCCGCTTGAGTTGGACGCTGAGCTGCGCCCCGAGGGCAAAAACGGTCCGCTCGCGCGCTCCCTTGACGGCTACGCGACCTACTATCAGCGCTGGTCGCTCACCTGGGAAGCGCAGGCCCTGCTCAGGGCACGGGGCATCGCGGGTGACGACGGACTGATCAGCGATTTTGAGGCCCTCGCCGACACGGTTCGATACCCGGAGGACATCCCGGAGAAGGACGTGCGCGAGGTCAAGCGCATCAAGGCCAGGGTGGAGAGCGAGCGGATGCCACAGGGGGCTGACCGGCGCCGTCAGCTCAAGCTTGGCCGTGGTTCGCTCAGCGACGTTGAGTGGTTCGTGCAGCTGGTGCAGTTACAGCACGCGGCACGGATCCCCGGGCTGCGCACCACAAGCACGCTTGACGCTTTGGCTGTCGCGGCCGACAACAACCTGGTTGGTCAGGACGAGGCGCTGATCCTTCGTGAGGCGTGGCTCCTGGCGTCCCGGCTGCGGTCGGCGAACATGCTCTGGCTGAACAGAGCGAGCGACGTTCTTCCCTCCGACCGGGTCGCGCTTGACGGTATTGCGCGCATCCTTGACTATCCGCCGCGGTCGGCGACGGTCCTTGAGGAGGAGTACCTGGCGGTGACCCGTCGGGCGCGCGGCGTGTTTGAGGAGGCGTTCTACACGGTTCCGGGTGAAGCCGGGGGACCGGATCCCTACGGGCGGATGTACGGCCGCTAGCGCGGACCGTCGCTGAGGCGATGTCGCGGTTGCCGGGCGACCACCCCAGCCCTGATGTGACTCGCGCTGGCCTGGGTGTACGCCCAGTCCTGAAGCGTCGCGCGGTGCGAACCGCACGCATCTTCACGCCCGATACAACTAAAGCAGGAGGGGCCGTTCAGATGAACGGCCCC
>JBQELM010000104.1:0-6764 GCA_052103915.1 Mycetocola sp.
AACTGGTGACCTATTCATTACGAGTGAATCGCTCTACCGACTGAGCTAAGGCGGCGTGACCACATCGTCAAGACGAGCAGTGCACAAATAAAGACTATAGCGTGACGACGACCGTTTCACGAACAGGGCGTGACGTGCGGGCGCGTCACGCCCTGTTCGTTCAGCAGCGCGGGTCCTTGTCAGGCACCACACCATCAACAAGGAAGTCCTCGACGGTGTTGTTAATGCAGGCACTCCCCCTGTTGTAGGCGGTGTGCCCCTCACCCTCATAACTGACCAGAACTCCGCTGGCCAGCTGCTCGGCCATCGCAACAGCCCAGGCGTAGGGGGTCGCGGGGTCGTTGCTTGTTCCGATAACCAGAATGGGAGCTGCGCCCTCAGCGGTGATGGGTTCACGTTCGGCGTGCGTCGCGATCGGCCAGGGCTCGCACCCCAGATCCCCGTAGGTCATGTAGGGACCGATCAGCGGAGCGGCCTTTGTCAGCTCGTCCGCCTCTGCCGCCAGCTCCGCCGCATCGGTTGTCACCGGGTAATCAGCGCAGTTGTACGCGGTAAACGCTTCGGTCGTGTTCTCCAGGTACTCGCCAAAACCGTCCGACCTGTGGTTATACAGATCAGCAAACTGGAACGCCGGCTCCGGATCCCCAGCCATCGTGGCGGCCAGCATCTCGGACAGTTGCGGCCAGGCATCCTGCGAATACAGCGGGTAAATGATCGCTGTCACCAGCGTGCTTCCACCAAGTTCACGACCGTCGTCGGCTTGAAGTGGTGAGGCGTCAACCTGATCAAGCAGCGCACCCACACGTTTCCTGGCGGACTCAAGGTCCCCCGTGAAAGGACAGCCATCTGTCGCAAGACAATCCGTCAGATACGCATCAAGCGCACCCTCAAAGCCAACGATCTGTGCCTGGGTGACCTCCGCAGAGGACGCGGCCGGGTTCACCGCACCGTCAAGCACCAACCGCCCCACCCGCTCAGGGAACAGACCGGCGTAGGTGGCACCAAGGAAGGTGCCATACGAGAAGCCGAGGTAGTTGAGATGGCTGTCACCGAGCACGGCACGCAACACGTCCATGTCACGCGCGGCCGCCTCTGTTGTGATGTCGTCAAGGGTGACGGACGAGTTTGCCGCGCAGGCGCGAGCAAAACGCTTGCTCGACAGCTTGGTCTCCGCGATCCACTCATCACTTCCACGCTCAGCTGTTGGGATGCCATACAGGTAAGCGTCCATGTCCGTGCCGTCCAGGCACTCAACCGGGGCTGACTCGCCGACCCCGCGCGGGTCAAATCCTACGATGTCGTAGTTCTCGCGGAGCCGCTCGCCAAAAACAAAGTCAAGGCTGTCCCGAACCAGCGCGATCCCCGATGCCCCCGGACCGCCGGGGTTGGTCAGCAGCGACCCCTGCCGCTCACCCGTCGCGAGTGACCTGATCACGCTCAGTGAGATGGATGCGCCACCGGGATCGGACCAGTCAGAGGGCACCTGCACCGATGAGCACTGCTGTCCCTCATCGCAGGAGTACCAGACAAGCTGCTGCTGGTAGTAGCTGGCGAGGTCCTCACTGACGTCCTGCGGGTACGGCGTGGAGAAGGCGGGCTCGGACGAATCAGGAGTCTGACCAGGGAAAAACGATGTGACGCATCCGCTGAGCGCAAGGGTGGTCAGGACAGCTGTTGCGACGGACGCACTGATGCGACGGCGTATGCTGGCGGTCATTTATGCGGTCGCCTTTCGTGGAGCAGAGATAAGCAGCGCTTCAAGAGCAAGTGTTGGCGCGACGTTGTTGCCCAGCCGGCGCCTGGTCGTTGCAAGGGCATCAATCATGGCGAGTGTCCGTTCAACGGGGTTCGCCGCGGCCAGCTCACCGAGCTGTTCGGCACGTTCACGGTGGATCAGATCCGTTGTTGCGCCAAGCTGGAGGACAATCAGATCCCGGTAGACCGCGAGCAGATCCACAAGTATTCGATCGATCCCGTCACGCTGAGCACGGGTTGCCCGTCGCTTCTGATCTTCTTCCAGTGCTCTGATCTGACTTCGAAGGGCAGGAGGAACATTCGCACCCTCCGCAATACCAAGCGAGTGAAGGAGCGCTGCGCGCTCTCTCTCATTACGCTGCTCCCCCACAGCGGCAGCATCCTCTGACGCAATCTCGATAAGCCGCGCAGCAACCGACACCGCATCGGACACGGAGCCAACCGACAGCACCGCATCAATGGCTCGTTCTCGCCGTTCCCTGGCCTCGGCGTCTTTGGCCAGTGTTCTGGCCATTCCGACGTGACTCTGGGCGTGCCGAGCCGCGACCTCGGCTATCTCCGCCGGCACACCATCCTGCCGTTCAAGGAGCCGGGCAACGTCCGCGACATCCGGAACACTCAGTCTGACACTCCGCACCCGCGACCGAATCGTGGGGATCAGGTCGGCCTCGCTCGGCGCACAGAGAACCCACACGGTACGCTCCGGCGGCTCCTCCAGCGACTTGAGCAACAGGTTTGAGGTGCGCTCGCTCATCCGATCGGCGTCCTCAATCACCATCACGCGATAGCGTCCGCTGGCCGGGGCATAGTGCGCGGAGGACACCAGCCCCCTCACCTCGTCAATGGAGATGATGACCTTCTCTGTCCGCAAAACGGTGAGGTCAGGGTGTGTCCGCGCCGCAACCTGCGCCTCAACCTCAGGCCCCGCACCGATCAGAGCCGCCGCAAATGCGTACGCGATCGTTGATCTCCCTGAGCCCGGCGGCACGGTGATCAGCCAGGCGTGAGTCATTCCGGCGTGGGGATCATCCGGCGTAGCCTCAGCCGCAGCCCGAAGCGTTGCGACGGCATCCGCTTGCCCGATGACGTCGTCCCAAAGTCCCATGCCCTCCAGCGTACTGGGCACAGCCGACGCTGCCCTTACCGGGACAGAAGCTCGTGGACTCTCCCAATGATGGTGGCAGCAATGCTCGCCTCATCCTGGGTCGCGTCAAGAACAAGGAACCGCTCGGGCTCCGCCTCGGCCAGTTCAAGGTAGACCCGCCGCACGTCCTCATGGAACTGGGACTGCTCAGCCTCAAGTCTGTCGTACCGTGTCCTGGCGCCATCAAGACGGGCTCGCCCCTCCGCAACAGGGATGTCCAGCAGGATGGTCAGATCAGGCAGCAGCCCGCCCGCAGCCCACAGGGACAACTCCCGAATGGTGTTCTGGCCAAGCCCCCGTCCCATCCCCTGGTAGGCGATGGACGAATCGATGTAGCGATCCTGAAGAACCACGTCGCCGCGTTCAAGCGCGGGCTCAACAACGGTGGCGATGTGCTGCGCGCGGTCAGCGGCGTAGAGCAGTGCCTCGGCCTTCGCGTTGACCTCGCCCCTGTGGTGCAGCACTATCTCGCGGATCGTTGTCCCGATCTGCGTGCCGCCCGGCTCCCGTGTCCGCAGGACAGTCAGGGACTCACTCTCAAGTGCCGCGGTGAGCAGCTGAGCCTGAGTTGTTTTCCCTGATCCGTCCCCTCCCTCAATGGTGATGAAGAGCCCACGGTCGGCCGGGTCGTGACCGATCACGACCCGCTCGTTGTGGTTGACTCGGTTGCCGCAGCCTGAGCGGTTGCGTCTGCAGCCCTCTGTGCCGCGGTCTTTTTAGCCGCCGCAGCCCGCGTTGTTGCGGGCTTTTTTGCTTCTGTTGACCCGGCGGCCTTTGTCTTGGTGGCCGCTGTTGTCTTAGCCGCAGCGGTCTTCGTCGCGGGCTTCTTCGCTGCGGGCTTCTTGGCCGCGGGCTTCTTCGCCGCCGCCTTCTTGGCCGGGCCCTTTGCTCGCTTTTCGGCCAGCAGCTCAACGGCCCGCTCGAAGGTCAGATCCTCAATCGTGTCCGACTTGGGGATGGTCACGTTGGTTGTTCCGTCCGTGATGTACGGACCAAAGCGGCCATCCTTCACCCGAACCGGCTTTCCGCTCACCGGATCCTCTGCGAACTCCTTCAACGCACTCGCCGCACGACGGTTGCCAAACTTGGGCTGAGCGAACAGCGCCAAGGCACCCTCAAGGGTGATATCGAAGATCTGCTCTTCGCTCTCCAACGACCTCGTGTCGGTCCCCTTCTTCAGGTAGGCACCGTAGCGACCGTTCTGCGCGGTGATCTCCGCCTCCGACTCCGTGTCGACACCAACAACGCGGGGAAGAGTCAACAGCGCCATGGCCGTATCAAGTGTGATGTCATCCAACGACATCGACTTAAACAGCGAGGCGGTGCGCGGCTTGACCGCAGCAGCCTTTGTCCCGCGCTTGGGTTTGGGCTTCTCGATCACCTCACCCGTCGCCGGGTCGACCTCCGGCTCGGGCTCAGGGAAGACCTCGGTGACATACGGGCCAAAGCGCCCGTCCTTTGCCACGATGTCCCGCCCACTCTCCGGGTCCTGACCCAGCACACGATCGGTGACGACGGGAGCATCAACAAGTTCCTGTGCTTTGGCCGGCGTCAGCTCATCGGGAGCAAGATCCTGCGGCAGGTTCACCCGTCGCGGGGTGTCGCTGTCTTCTGCCGGAACTTCAAGGTAGGGACCGTACTTGCCAATGCGGAGCGTGATGCTGTCCGTCACCGGGATCGAGTTGATCTCACGCGCGTCAATCTCACCCAGGTTGTCGATGACCTGGCGCAGACCGGTGTGGTCCTGGCTGCCAAAGTAGAACGAGGAAAGCCACTCGGTCCTGTCACGGTCGCCGGCGGCGATCTGGTCCAGATCAGCTTCCATCGCTGCCGTGAAGTCATACTGCACAAGCTCGGTGAAGTGCTGCTCAAGCAGGCGCACAACACTGAATGCGATCCAACTGGGGATGAGCGCCTGCCCACGCTGAGAGACATAGCCACGATCAACGATCGTCGCAATGGTCTGCGCGTAGGTGGACGGCCGACCAATACCCAGCTCTTCCAGCGTCTTCACCAGGCTCGCCTCGGTGTAGCGCGGCGGTGGCGTCGTCTCGTGTCCCTTCGCCTCAACCTCAGACAGGCTGATGCTCTGGCCCTCGGTCAGCGGCGGAAGTTTTGCTTCCTTCGGGTTCTGCGACCCGCCCCGTTCCTCGTCCTGGCTCTCTTCGTAGGCGTTGAGGAAGCCACGGAACGTAATGACCGTTCCCGATGCGGTCAGCTCAAGTGCATCAGAGTCAACCGTCGACGCGAGAGTGACCGTTGCGGTCTGCCCCTTCGCATCCGCCATCTGGCTGGCAACCGTGCGCTTCCAGATCAGGTCGTAAAGCTTAAAATCGTTGCCGCTCAGCGCACCGGCCAGCGACTGCGGGGTACGGAACGTGTCACCCGATGGGCGGATGGCCTCGTGCGCTTCCTGTGCACCCTTCGCCTTGCCGGTGTAGACCCGAGGCTTGGCCGGGATGCTGTCAGCACCGTACAGGTCGGTTGCTTGCGCACGAGCCGCATTCACAGCCTGCGTCGACAGCCCGGGTGAGTCCGTACGCATATAGGTGATGTACCCGTTTTCGTACAGCGACTGCGCAACACTCATCGTCTGCTTAGCGCTGAAACGAAGCTTGCGTCCCGCCTCCTGCTGAAGGGTGGACGTCGTGAACGGGGCAGCGGGGCGCCGAGAGTACGGCTTGGACTCGACCGACGAGACAACAACATCCGTTGCGGCTGCAAGACCGGCCGCAATGGCCGTTGTCCGTGCTTCGTCAAGCAGAACCGCCTTGCCCGTGAGCTGACCGTGGTCGTCAAAGTCTCGACCACTGGCAATGCGTTCACCATTAATACGGACAAGTCGGGTGTCAAACGCTGCAGCGTCCTGTGCCGTCGCCTTGGCGCTCAGATCCCAGTAGCTTGCGGGAACAAAAGCCAAGCGCTCACGCTCACGCTCAACAATCAGCCGCGTGGCTGCCGACTGAACTCGTCCAGCAGAGAGGCTGGGTCCCACTTTCCGCCAGAGCACAGGCGAAATCTCGTACCCATAAATACGGTCAAGAATCCGGCGGGTCTCCTGCGCGTCAACAAGAGAAACGTCAAGTTCGCGGGTGTTCTGCGTTGCAGCAACGATGGCGTCCTTGGTGATCTCGTGGAACACCATTCGCTTAACCGGAACCTTGGGGTTCAGGACCTGAAGCAGGTGCCACGCAATGGCCTCACCCTCGCGGTCCTCATCAGTGGCCAGGAGGAGCTCATCGGCATCCTTGAGCGCCTTCTTGAGTTCAGCAACGGTTTTTTTCTTCGAGTCAGACACCACATAAAACGGCTCAAAACCGTTGTCGATGTCGACGGCGAATTTACCCAGGCCGCCCTTTTTCTTCTCAGCGGGGAGATTTTTGGGCTCAGCAAGATCACGGATGTGACCAACCGAGGAGAGCACCGTGTAGCCGTCGCCGAGATAGCCGGCGATGGACTTCATCTTTGTCGGAGACTCCACAATGACGAGGGTTTTTGAAGCTACCACCAGGTTCCTTTCTTCAGGCACACCATACACACACGGTGATGCGCCTCTACTGTGCGTCCGGCACTGTGCTCGTTGATTATGAGTGGAAAGAAGCACAGAGCTTCACCACAACGCACAACAGAGCACTCGTCGCCGCTGTTCCCCTGACCACAGAATTACCCGGCCCGCGCGCTACGTGTGAACGGGATACCAAGAATCTCTCGCCGAGCGACAACAACTGTGCTCTCGTCGACCTTGCAGCTGGTGAGCTGTGACTGGTTCGACTCGACAACACGGCGTGCATTCGCACAGGGTTCTCCCCCATGATGCCCGAACGCCGTGTCTGCTGCCACCAACGCCCCGAGATCGGCGCCGTAT
>JBQELM010000105.1:0-6751 GCA_052103915.1 Mycetocola sp.
TGACATTCCCTCACTTTTGATATAAGTTCACCACCCCCAATCGGGGTGTATATAAATACCTCTGATTCTTGCACGCTGGAATTAGAGATATTTTTTGCGTTACCTTTCACTTTGTTCATTCCCCATTTAGCGAATGCACATTCAGAATCAAAAGTTAGGAAACCATGTCGGATCAGGCCCCCGCTCCCTCCACATTCCGCAGCAAAAAGGCTCGCGCAATTCTTGCCGGAGGACTTGTCCTTGGCCTTGGCGCCGCTTACACGCTCGCCCAATGGTCCGACTCGGAATGGGCGCAGAGCACATTCAGCACAGGCCAGTTCAACCTTGAGGGCTCAACGGACGGGACAACGTTCAGCGAGCACCCCACCGAGGGCGACGCGGCAACCCTGAGCTTCTCTGCCGACGTCAGCAACCTGCAGCCGGGACAGGTCACCTCGTCCCTGTTCTCGGTTCGACTTGACGCCGCCACAACGGTTGACGCCTCGGTCGCCACCACAACGGCCGCAACCGGAGCCGCCGCCTCCGCCCTCAGCTACCGCATCGTTCAGGTCGCCACCCCGGCCGCCTGCACCGTCACCGCAACGGGCACAACGATCGTGCCCGAAGCCGACCTGGGCACTGTCGGAACCGTAACGCCGTTTGATCTCGCGCCCGGTGCCGGATCAGCAGCGGGAGCCAGCGCCAACCTCTGCATCATCGTGACCGCCGACGATGACCTGGTGGAGGACACCACGGCGAGTGCCACCTGGACATTCACCGCGACAACCGACTAGGCCGGTGAGGGAAGCACCCGTGACGCTCACACAGCAGGACAAGCCCCGTCGGGGGCCGCGTATCCGCGCGGCCCTCGCCGGAGGCGTTGTGCTTGTCGCCGGAGCCGGCGTCACGCTGGCCAACTGGACCGACAACGAGGTCGCCAGAACAACGGTCACGGCAGGTATTTTTGGCATCATCGGCTCGGCCGATGGAACCACCTTCACCGAGAGCTCCGCCGCATCCCCCGCTGCTCTGACATTCCAGAGCAACGCCTCAGCCATGGTTCCCGGCCAGGTCGTGTACGCCGGCTACTCGGTCAGAACGATTCCCAACTCCGTCGCGGGAACCGTGACCATTCCGGCGCCGGTTGTCGCCGCGACCGGGACAACAGCCGTTGCTGTTGACACGATCTACCGTTCAGAGATCAAAACCATTCCGGCTGCCAGCGCGTGCAACGCAACAACGTTCGCGGCAGGTACTTCCGTCATTCCTTCCGGCGTGCTCTCGCAGCCCCAGTCAACCGCCGCGCTTGTGCTCAACGCCAACGGAGCAAACACGATCAGATACTGCACCGCCATCACCCTGCTGGGAACCGCACCAAACAACGCACAGGGAGCCGGCGCCAGCGTCACCTGGACGTTTGCGGCGACGTCAAGCGTGCCGAGCAGCTAGGCCACGCCATGCGCGCGCTTCACGTGCTGAAAGAATCCGCGCTCTGGCTGGCAGCCGCGGTTGGAGTGCTCTGCATTGGGTTGTTTCTTGCCGCCGTTCTGGGCGGGTATTCCCTCATCATGTTCAAAACAGGGTCGATGGCCCCCACCGTCCCCGCCGGGTCGCTTGCGCTTGTTCACGAGATTCCCGCGGAGAGCATCGCCGTCGGCGATGTGGTCACCGTTGATCGTGCCGGAGAGCTTCCCGTCACGCACCGGGTCATTGAGGTTGTTGACCGTGGTGAGACGACCGCGTTCCGCATGCAGGGTGATGCAAACCAGACCCCTGACCTTGACACCTACACAGCCACCACGGTGCGGGCGATGGTGTGGTCTGCACCGGGGCTGGCGCACCTGGTGGCCGCGGCATCACAGCCGTGGATTCTTGGGCTCATCACCCTGGGAGCCGCCGGACTTGTCACCTGGGCGTTCTGGCCGAGGGACGGCGCTGACCGTTCGGACGACCGTGCTGGCGGAACCGACCCGGCACACGCGAGCGACTCGTCACACGCACCCGACCTCACAGACGCAGCGGCTGCACCAACCACCGCCTCAGCCTCGGCCTCGGCCTCGGACGACCCCCGGCACCGCCAGGGCGCCGGTCGCCACCGGCAGGGCGCGCTCGTGCTGGCAGCGGGTGTGGGGATGAGTGTGGTGCTTCTGGCCACGGGTTCCCCCGAGGCCGCCAGCGCCTCACCGGTACCGCCGAGGCACCAGGCTGCTGTTGTCCCGCCAGCCATCACAACGGAGTCGGTCATTGAGGGCGACCGGATCCGCATCACCACTCTGAGCAGCGACGCCGCGCTGTCACTTTCCCCCGGTGACCAGGTGCCGCTTGTGTTTGGTGTTGAGCTCACGGCACCCGACCCGCAGGCGCGGCTCACGCCCCGGTTGCAGTCCTCTGGCTCCCTGGCAGCGGACCTGAGCGTCACCGTCGTCCGCTGCGAACAGCTGACGGACAGTCGCCGCTGCCCGGCCGGCTCACCGCTCATGGCAACCGATCTGCTGGTCAGCGATCTGGATGGCCTCGCCCTGCCCCCTGCACTCGGCGATGACCCCGACTGGATCGACGTGCTGGTCAGTTTTGCCGCACAGCCAACAACACGCAACGGAACCGCCGCGGTCAGCATTCACGTTGACGGCACGGGCCCAGCGGAGGGCACTGCGAATTCAGCCGCGGACGGCCCTGACGGCAACCCCTCCGGGTCAGCGTCCGCCTCAGCGTCGAGTGACGGCACATCGTCGGCACAGGGTGCCGGTTCAGCCCAGGCAGACACCGGCGCGAACGGAGTGGGTACCACGGGCGAGGCCGGTCGTTTTGGCTCACTCCCCGGCACCGGTGGTCAGCATCCCGCTCAGGCATTTGCTCTCGCTGCGGGTGCCGTCGCGAGCGGGTTGATACTCGCCGCCCTCGCTCGGATCTGGCAGCGGCGGCGCCATGGTGCCGGGTCAGCACATCACCGCGTCGGCAGGTCAGCATGACACCGCGTCGACAGAGCAGAATGAGCAGGGGGCGGAGCGAGCGGACCGGTCGCCTCCGTTCTCCCGTATCAACCGGTCGCCGTGTGAGCTCGGGACAGGCTCGGTCACGTCCAACGCGGCGTCCGCTCCTGGTCACCCTCGCCGCCTGTCTGCTCCTGGTGATCCCGGTCAGCCTGAGCGCCGCCCCCACGGACGCCAGCTTCACCTCGGCGGCGGTAACTCGCTCGTCGGTGACAGCCGCTGTGATGACGCAGCCTTCTTCGCTGACCTGCACCGAAAACTTTGTTCTGCTGGTCGGCACGTCCTCAACCGTGAGTTGGACGGCTCCCGCCATCCAAAATCCAAATATTCAATACGAAGTGTCGGTCACGCAGGGGAACAACACTGATAGCTACCTGCTCGCCTCCGGCACAACGAGCACGGTTTTTAGCCCCGGACTCCTGGGACTCGGCGGCCTTATCCGCTTTCTTTTTGTCGCCGGGCCAGCCTCGGTGAGTGTCAGCATGGTCGCGGTCAATCCGCAAACCGACGAGGTCACCTGGCGATCAGCTCCGTCAACCCGCACCGTACGTGTTGCTCTTCCGTTGCTTGGCCTCATCGGCGGGTTTTTCTGCAGCTAGCGCACTCACCGTCGTGCACGCCTCGACTACCCTCAGCGGAGAGTTGCAGCTCTCAGAAACCCAGGCCAAGCTCAGGCACCCGCACTCCTCGGTCAGCCAGTGCGGTGCGCGCGGCAAGGAAACCACCCATCCCGTGGATCCCCGGCCCCGGAACCGCGGAGGACGACGCCAGGTACAGGCCGGAGACCGGGGTACGCCACGGTTGCGGAGACAGCACAGGCCTGGCCAGAAGCTGGCGGATGGTTGCCGCCCCGGCAGAAATGTCACCGCCAACATAGTTGGAATTGTGGCTCTCCGTCTGCACGGCGCTTGACGAGTGCACCCCGATGATCCGGTCGCGCAGACCGGGGGCGTGTGCCTCGATGCGGTCGAGGATCTGTTCACGCAGGTCACGCGTTGAACCGGAGGGGACGTGGGTGTACGCCCACAGCACATGACCGCCGGCCGGTGCCCGTGAGTCATCCAGAACGGATGGCTGGGTCACCAGCACGTAGGGGGTGTCGGCGTGTTTGCCCGCCGCCACCTGGTTTTCCGCCGCGAATGTCTCCTGCCAGGTCCCGCCGACATGCACCGTCGGCGCGTGCGCCAGCTCCGCCCGCGTCCAGGGAACCGGACCGTCCAGGGCCACATCGATCTTGGCCACGCCGTTGCCGTAGCGGAACCGGTCGAGGGCACGCGCGTAGCGAGCGGAGAACCGGTCTCCGGCCAGACGACGCAGCTCACGCGCTGAGGTATCCGCGATGACAATGTCGGCGTCGGCGAACTCATCAAGCGAATCCACCCGTCGACCAACGGTCACCTGCCCCCCGTGGTCGGTTAGGTCAGCCATGAGCGCCTGTGCCACCGCCGCAGCCCCGCCAACGGGGACGGGCCAGCCACCCGGAGCGTGGGCATGCGCAGCCAGGGCGAGCCCAACGGCTGCGCCGCTCATGCTCGGCAACCGCGTGATCCCGTGGGCCGCAACACCGGCAAGCAGGGCCGGTGCGTCCTGACCGCCAAACCGGCCACGCCACCACGGGCCCGACTGCTCAAGCAGCCCAAGCCCGAAGCGTGCCAGGGTGATCGGGTGCCGGGGAACCCGAAGCAGGCTGTTCAGTGCCAGGTCAGCGACGTCACCAATGTGCGCGGCCAGCGGGCCAAGCAGCGAACGGTATGCCGCACCGTCCGGCCCCAGGCCCTCGGCGGTTCGCGCGATGTCGTGGAAGGCAAACGCCGCCCGCTGCGGGGTGATCGACTGTGCGTAGCTGATCGCTCCGTGCCGGTACTCCACCCGTTTCTCCAGCTCAAAAGCCCGGAAGAACGGCGAGGTGAGCGCCATCGGGTGCACGGCAGAGCACAGGTCGTGCCGGAACCCCGGAACGGTCAGTTCCTCGGTACGCAGCCCTCCCCCAGCCGTCGGTTCTGCCTCAACAACCTCAACGTCCATGCCCGCGCGCGCCAGCACAACGGCGGCACTCAGGCCGTTGGGGCCCGAGCCGATCACCACCGCGCGCGTCATGGCCTACTGCCCCGCGGGTGAAACGCCGTCCGGCTGAACGATCGACAGCGTCTGGCGTGCGATCTCGAGCTCCTCATTTGTGGGCACAACAAGAACGGTCACGCGGGACTCATCGCTGGAAATGATGCGGGTACCGCGCTCGGCCGACTCGTTGCGTTCCGGGTCGATGATGATCCCCAGCTCGTCCAGGCCGCTGAGGGCCCGCGCACGAATGAGGGCGTTGTTCTCGCCCACGCCCGCGGTAAAGGCGATCGTGTCCAGGCGGCCCAGCTGGGCGTAGTAGGCCCCGACGTAGGCTCGCAGTCGGTGGACGTACACGTCCAGTGCCGCAACCGCGGCGGGCACACCCTCCTCGGCGTGGGCCACAAGCTCACGCATGTCTCCGTCGCCGGAGAGGCCAAGGATGCCGCTCTTGCGGTTGAGCAGGTCGTCGAGCTCAGCAAAGCTCATGTCCGTCTTGCGGTGCAGCTGGAAGATGACGGCCGGGTCGATGTCACCGGAGCGGCTGCCCATGACCAGACCCTCCAGAGGGGTGAGCCCCATCGAGGTCTCCACCGACTCTCCTCCGCGCACGGCACACGCTGACGCTCCGTTACCCAGGTGGAGCACGATTTGGTTCAGCTCGGCCAGTGGCCGGTCAAGGAACGCAGCCGTCTCCTCCGACACAAACTTGTGCGAGGTGCCGTGGAAGCCGTAGCGGCGCAGTCGGTAGGTGTCTGCCAGCTCGCGGTCGATGGCGTAGCGCCAGGCGGCCTCGGGCAGCGTCTGGTGGAACGCGGTGTCAAACACCACAACGTGCGGCAGATCGGGGAACGCCAGCTCGGCCGCGTTGATGCCCTGCAGGTGGGCCGGGTTGTGCAGCGGGGCCAGCTCCGCGATGTCGGCGATGTTGATCTTCACCAGCTCGGTCACAAGCGTTGGCTCAAAGAACCGCTTACCGCCGTGGACCACGCGGTGACCGACGGCAATCGGCGGGTGCTCACTCAGTCGGGGGCCGAGCGTGTCAAAGGCCTCCTGCATGACGGCAAAACCGTGCTTGTGATCGGTGATCGGCAGCTCTCGAACCGTCTTTCCCTCGGCGTTGCTGTGCACAACAGCGCCCAGCTCCTGGCCGATCCGCTCGATCAGTCCGGAGGCAAACACCTGCTCCGTCTCGACGTCAATCAGCTGGTACTTAAACGACGAGGACCCCGAGTTGATGACAAGGACGACGCTCATGCTGTGGCCGCCTGGATCGCGGTGATCGCAACGGTGTTCACGATGTCCTGCACAAGTGCTCCTCTGCTCAGATCATTGATGGGCTTGTTGAGGCCCTGAAGGACCGGCCCGATGGCGACGGCGCCGGCTGACCGCTGAACGGCCTTGTAGGTGTTGTTTCCGGTGTTCAGGTCGGGGAACACAAACACCGTTGCACGACCGGCGACGGCCGAACCGGGCAGCTTGGCCTTGGCCACGGCGGCGTCCGCCGCGGCGTCGTACTGGATGGGCCCCTCAACGGCGAGCTCGGGGGCACGCTCGCGCAGCAGCGCAGTGGCCTCGCGCACCTTGTCCACGTCGGCACCGGAGCCGGACGACCCGGTGGAGTAGGACAGCATCGCCACGAGCGGGTCAATGCCAAACTGTGCGGCCGTTGCGGCGGATGACACGGCGATGTCGGCCAGCTGCGGGGCGGTCGGGTCGGGGAT
>JBQELM010000106.1:0-6720 GCA_052103915.1 Mycetocola sp.
CGAACAAAGCATTTTGAGTGCTCCGCGTCTGCCATTCCGCCACACCGGCGCACAACAACATCACGATATTACCGTAGAATCGTCGTGTGACTGATCAAGAAGCAACCTCTCCGGCTCCCCGTCGTGTTGTCGTAGCCGAAGACGAGTCCCTCATTCGCCTTGACATCGTTGAGATCCTCCGTGACAACGGCTTTGATGTTGTCGGCGAGGCGGGCGATGGTGAAGCGGCTGTTGCCCTCGCCACTGAGCTGCGTCCCGACCTGGTGATCATGGACGTGAAGATGCCCAAGCTGGACGGGATCTCCGCCGCTGAGCGTCTCAACAAGGACCAGATCGCTCCCGTTGTTCTGCTGACGGCGTTCAGCCAGAAGGAGCTGGTTGAGCGCGCAAGCGAGGCCGGTGCACTGGCTTACGTTGTCAAACCGTTCAGCCCCAACGACCTCATTCCGGCGATCGAGATCGCACTGAGCCGTTACCAGCAGATTCTGACCCTTGAGGCAGAGGTTGCTGACATGGTTGAGCGTTTTGAGACGCGCAAGCTTGTTGATCGCGCCAAGGGCCTCCTGAACGAGAAGATGGGCCTGTCGGAGCCTGAAGCCTTCCGCTGGATTCAGAAGGCGTCCATGGACCGCCGCCTGACCATGCACGATGTGGCTCACGCCATCATCGAGCAGCTGAGCGCCAAGAAGTAGCACGTCCTCCGCACGAGAGTTCGTGCGCACCGACGTGACAGTGACGGGCGGATACCCCTTGGGGGATACGCCCCGCACTGTTGTGAGCCCCGCGGGGGGTGGTGGCTACCGCCATCATGGAGCTGCTGTGCCCAAAGATGTCGCCTGCCCCCGCCTCGCTTTTTGGTGCCAACCCCGGTCCCTGGGCCGGTCGGATACCCTTTGGGGTATCCGCCCGTCACTGTTGTGAGCACCGAGGGGGGAGGTGGTTCTCTGCCGTTGCCAGCGACCCACGCGAACGGGAATCGGATCACAACTCGTAACCAGCCGGCACGATGGCTGCACCAGGTTTAGGCAGGCTCGGGCGCGTCTTTAATGAGATTGGTGATCCGGACCGTTGAGCAGCGTCGTCCCTGCTCATCTGTGATCACGATCTCGTGAACGGTCAGGGTCCGTCCAAGGTGAATCGCCGTGCACACCCCGGTCACAATTCCGTCAACGGCTGAGCGTGTGTGGGTGGCGTTGATATCAATCCCGACAGCAACGCGCCCGGCACCGGCCCAGAGGTTCGCCGCCATGGAGCCAAGGGACTCACCAAGCACCACATAGGCACCTCCGTGCATAAGGCCAACCGGCTGCCGGTTGCCCTCAACGGGGAGTGTCGCGACAGAACGCTCAACCCCAAATTCGGTGAAAACCATTCCCATTTTTTCGGCGAGCTGGCCAATGCCGCGTTGCTGAAGGTAACTGAGATCATCGGTCATGGCAGTCAGGCTCCTCGCTGTGGCCAGCGCACACGTCGGTGGTGGCTTGTAGTCTGAACGGGTGTCGAATGAAAATCAGCCTACCCTTCTCGTGATCGATGGCCACTCGCTGGCGTTCCGCGCCTTTTACGCCCTGCCCGTTGACAGTTTCCAGACCTCAGATGGCCAGCACACCAATGCCATTCACGGCTTTATCGCGATGCTGATCAATCTGCTTAAGGCTGAAAAGCCCACTCACATTGCGGTCGCTTTTGATATCTCGCGGTACTCGTTCAGGACACGGGAGTACCCGGAGTACAAGGGCACGCGTGGCGAGACGCCGGCTGAATTCATCGGCCAGATCCCGCTTCTGCAGGAGGCGCTTGCCGCCATGAACATCACAACGATCACGGTTGAGGATTACGAGGCGGACGACATTCTTGCGTCACTGTCCGTTTCGGGAACGGAACAGGGCTACCGAGTTCTGGTGGTTTCTGGTGATCGCGACACCATTCAGCTGGTCAACGACGATGTGACCCTGCTCTACCCCTCGCGTCAGGGCGTCTCAGACCTCACCAGGTATGACCCTGCCAAGGTTCAGGAGCGTTACGGTATCCGTCCGGAGCAGTACCCGGACGTTGCGGCGCTGGTGGGGGAGACAAGCGACAACCTTCCTGGCGTGCCAAAGGTCGGTGAAAAGACCGCCGTGAAGTGGCTTGGCCTTTATGGCAGCCTGGACGGGATTCTTGAGAACGCGGAGTCGATCACGGGCAAGGTTGGCGAGAGCCTCCGTGAGCACAAGGACAACGCAATTCGCAATCGTCGGCTCAACCGTCTGGTGACAGAACTGGAGCTCCCCGTCGCCGTTCCTGAGCTCAAGCGGACAGCCATCAATGAGCAGGCGGTTCGAGACATTTTTGCTCGCCTTCAGTTCCGCACCCTCCTTGACCGGTTGCTCAAGACTGAGGGCATTGATAACTCGACTGCGTTGACCCCCGCCGCTCCGGCTGCTGATGTGCCGGCTCAGCCCACGCCGCAGCAGTTGCTTGATGAGGAACTTGGTGCGTGGATCGAGCGGCACTCCGCCAGTGATCACGGCATTGCGATGGCCGCTGAGCTGATTGACGGCCAGGTGGTCAGCGTGGCTCTGGCGACACCGGAGCAATCCGTTGTTCTTCCCTGGCAGCCGGGTCGGGCTGACTATGCTCCGTTTGAGGCGTGGCTGGCCAGTGACGCTCCTCTGATTGCGTTTGGCGCCAAGGCAACGATCAAGGCGTTCCGTCGTGCCGGGCTCGCTGTTAACGGCCGGATCACAGACGTTGAGCTGCTGAGCTGGCTCATTCGCCCCGGCTCTCCGGACAAGACGCTCGCCGCCATTGTTGAACGTTATTTGGGGGAGGAGCTGCCTGTGGCCGACCCCAACCAACTTGTCGCGAGCGATGACAGCGGTGTTGCCGTTGACGCCTGGTTCCTTTCCCGTGTTGCACCGGTCATGCGGGAGGCGCTTGACGACGGGTCTCGCCGTGTTTTTGATGACATCGAAACCCCCACGCTTCCCGTCCTGGCCGAGATGGAGCTTGCGGGAATCGCGGTTGATCACGATGAGCTGCATGCTCTGTCCACAACGCTGGGCGACAGGGCCGCTGATCTGGCGGCGCAGGCATACGCCGAAATCGGCCGTGAGGTTAATCTTGGTTCGCCTAAGCAGCTCCAGGAGGTGCTTTTTGATCAGCTGGGGATGCCCAAAACACGAGCAAACAAGACCGGCTACTCCACAGACGCTGGCGCGTTGGCCGATCTCCAGATCAAGAGCCCACATCCGTTCCTCGGTCTGCTCCTGCAGCACCGCGACGCGACGAAACTCCGTCAAATCGTTGAAACCCTCGACAAGTCGATTGCGTCCGATGGCCGCATTCACACCAGCTACGGTCAGATTGGAGCGTCAACGGGTCGACTCTCGTCAACCGACCCCAATCTGCAGAACATTCCGATCCGGTCTGAAGAGGGACGACGGATTCGTGGTGCTTTCCATGCCGGAGCCGACAAAGCGACTCTGCTGACGGCCGACTACTCGCAGATTGAGATGCGGATCATGGCGCACCTGTCCGGTGACCCCGGGCTGATCCAGGCCTTCAACGAGGGCGAAGATCTGCACCGTTTTGTCGGTGCACGTATTTTTGGGGTCTCGCCCGATGACGTCACTGCAGAGATGCGGTCAAAGGTAAAGGCCATGTCGTACGGATTGGCGTACGGCTTGAGCGCATTCGGACTGTCAAAACAACTTCGGATTGACACCGCAGAGGCCAAAAAGCTGATGTCTGACTACTTTGATCGTTTTGGCGCCGTCCGTGATTATCTGCGTGACGTTGTTGAGCAGGCAAAGACTGACGGTTACACCACAACGATCTTCGGTCGACGCCGACCATTCCCCGAGCTGAAGAGCCCGAACCGAGTGGTCCGTGAGAACGCAGAGCGCGCGGCGCTGAATGCACCGATCCAGGGCAGTGCGGCCGACATCATGAAAATTGCGATGATCGGTATCGCCGATGATATCCGCGCGCAGGGCCTGCAGAGCCAGATGCTCCTGCAAGTGCATGACGAATTGGTCTTTGACGTGGCAGAGGGGGAGACCGAGCAGCTGAGCACCCTGGTCACCCATCGGATGTCAACGGCCGCTGAGCTCACGGTCCCGCTTGATGTGCAGGTGGGTATCGGTCAGGACTGGAACTCGGCCGGTCACTAGACCGGGGCAAGGACATACACATGACGCAGGAGTCCGCGACACACGACTCTGCCGCTGGCGATGAGCGTCGCTGGTCGGAGATCGACCTCTTTTCCGAACGCTGGGTGGAAAATGAGATCACCCGTGACCCGCTGCTGGGGAGCTACCTGGGTGATCGGGCAAGCAATTCGCTTCTTGGCGATTTTTCGCCAGAGGGGATCGCTGCTGAGGCAGATGCTCTGCGAGCAGCGCTGACGGAGCTGTCGTCGCTTCCGCCGCGTGATTCAACAGATGAGATCACTGCTGCCGATTTGGGGTCAGAGCTCGCCCTCCGCCTTCGCGGGCACGAAGCGGGTCTTCCCTACGGTGACCTGAACGTGTTGGAGAGCCCTCCCCAGCAAATCCGAGACTCATTTGATCTGCTTCCCACACAGACGGGTGACGACTGGGAAGCTCTGGCCGCCCGCGCACTGCGGGTGCCCGACGCACTGACCGGGTACATTCGCTCGCTCCGCGTTGCTGCGGAGAAAGGAACTGCACCGGCTGTCCGCCAGGTCACTGAGGTGGCCGCTCAGCTTCGCGCCACGGCCGGCGACAGCGGAGGCTTTGCGCAGTTGGGTGCCGCGGTTGATGCTGCCCAGCTTCCGCCGTCGCTTGTCCGTCATGTTCACGACGCGCTCGGTGGCGTTCGTGCTGCATACGACGAACTTGCACACTTCCTCAGCCGGGATTACGCACCGCAGGCACGAGAGGCTGACGGTGTTGGTCGAGACGTCTACGAACTGAAATCGGAAGAGTTCCTCGGCCAACGTGTTGATTTGGACGAGTGCTACGAGTGGGGGCTTGCTGAACTCGACAGGATGATCGCTGAGCAGACGGCAACAGCCCATCAGATCCTGCCCGGCGCAAGCGTGGAGCAGGCTGTCGCCCACCTCGAAGCCGACGACCGCTACGCAATTCACGGTACCGACGCGCTGCAGCGCTGGATGCAGAGCACAAGTGATCATGCGCTTGCTGAGCTCAGTGGAACACAGTTCTCGATTCCGGCTGAACTGCACAATCTGCACTGTCGAATTGCCGCATCCCAGGACGGCGGTATCTACTACACGGGCCCCAGCGACGACTTTTCGCGGGCGGGAACTATGTGGTGGTCCGTACCACCGGGTGTGACACGTTTTGATAGCTGGCGAGAAAAGACCACGGTTTACCACGAGGGCATTCCCGGCCACCATCTGCAGATCGGTCAGGCCGTAGTGAATCGCGGTGAGCTCAATCGGTGGCGTCGTCAGCTCGCGGGGACCTCGGGTCACATCGAGGGCTGGGCGCTCTACGCCGAACGCCTCATGGATGAGCTTGGTTTCCTCGCAGATCCGGCTGATCGGCTTGGCATGTTGGACGGTCAGCGTCTCCGTGCAGCGCGGGTTGTCCTCGATATCGGCGTACACCTGGGCAAGCAACGCCCGGACGGCCAGGGACCGTGGACAGCGGAGTACGCCTACGAGTTCCTGTCAAACAATGTGTCAATGAACGATGGCTTTGTGCGCTTTGAACTCAACCGATACCTCGGCTGGCCGGGGCAGGCTCCCTCGTACAAAGTGGGGCAGCGTATCTGGGAGTCGCTCAGGGAGCAGCGGCGACGTCGTGACGGTGATGCCTTCGATGTGAGGAAATTCCACGCCGACGCCCTTGCGCTTGGTGGGCTCAGGCTTGACACCCTCAGTCAGGCTCTCACCGGCGGTGATTCCGCGTAGACACACGCGGGAACCGCCTTGCACGGCCTGCCTACGCGCGCGTAGGATGTAACGGTCACTCTTGTGACGTCTTATCCGTTTGCTATGCGGATCAAACAAGTAGACGCCGTCTCTTGCCGCATGGCCCGACATTACATCCGTACTGGAGCAACCACTACATGACAAGCGCAACGACCGCACCAAAGCAGATCGCGATCAACGACATCGGGTCAGCTGAAGACTTCCTCGCCGCGGTCGAGAAGACTTTGAAGTTCTTTAACGACGGAGACCTCATTGAGGGAACCGTTGTAAAGATCGACCGCGACGAGGTCCTCCTCGACGTCGGTTACAAGACCGAGGGTGTTATCCCCTCACGCGAGCTTTCCATCAAGCACGATGTTGACCCGAACGAGGTCGTTCAGGTCGGCGACACGGTGGAAGCCCTCGTTCTCCAGAAGGAGGACAAGGAAGGCCGCCTCATCCTGTCCAAGAAGCGCGCACAGTACGAGCGCGCCTGGGGCGACGTCGAGAAGATCAAGGAATCGGATGGCGTTGTCACCGGTCAGGTCATCGAGGTTGTTAAGGGTGGACTCATCGTCGACATCGGACTGCGCGGCTTCCTGCCGGCGTCCCTGATCGAGCTGCGTCGCGTTCGTGACCTGACCCCGTACCTGGGCCAGGAGATCGAGGCCAAGATCCTCGAGCTCGACAAGAACCGCAACAACGTTGTTCTGTCGCGCCGCGCCCTGCTTGAGCAGACGCAGTCCGAGAGCCGTACCACCTTCCTCAACAACCTGCAGAAGGGCCAGGTCCGCAAGGGCGTCGTGTCCTCCATCGTCAACTTCGGTGCGTTT
>JBQELM010000107.1:0-6696 GCA_052103915.1 Mycetocola sp.
GTCAGCACGGTGTACTGCGCCCCGGATTCAACGGCTTCTGAGCTGAACACCAGGCTCTGGATCTGCTTGTCCGTTGTGTAGCTGAGGAGCAGGCCACCGTCCGCGTCAACCACCTGCACCACCGTGTCCTCCGGAAGGGAACTGTCAAAGTTTGAGGCGACAAAACTCTGCGCACTATCGGCCGAGGGTGACACCGCCATGCCGCTGCTGCCCGCAGCGAGCAGTGTCCCGCCGGTGACGGTGAACTCACCGTCCACGTCGAGCGCACCATTGCCGTCATTGCTTGGACCGCTGACGATGGTTGTTCCGCCGCTCACGGTCAGGGTGCCGTTGGAGTCGAGTCCGTCGCCGTCTGCGTCAACGCTCAGAGTGCCACCGCTGATGACAAGGCTGTAGTCTCCCCCGCCCATGCCACCACCCATACCGCCGCCGTCAGGCAGAGCGCCGCCCTGGGGGCCACCGGTACTGTCCGTTCCGGCATCGGCCGGCGGCTCGGGCATGTCCCCCTCCGGCATGCCACCCTCCGGCATCTCTCCGTCAGCGGGAGCGCCGGACGCGCCGCCCTGCGGCTGTGCCTCCGCGCCGCCCGCCCCGGCCTCCGCACCCGTCGTTCCGGTGTCGGGGTTGATGCCCTCGCCCCTGGTCTCGGTTCCGGTTCCGGTTGCGGCGTCGCCGGAGGCGCTGTCATCGGTTCCGCCTGCGGCGTTGAGACCGTCATCGCTGGCGACAACTGAAATATCTCCGTCGGCCACGGTGATGGCTACGCCTTCTATTCCCTCGTATGAGGTGGTCACATCAACCGTTGCCCCGTCAAGAAGCACCCCGGTGTCCGCGTGCACACCGTCGTCACCGGAGGCCAGGGTGAGTGAGCCTCCAGACAGGTGCACGGATCCATTTGAGTGCACGGCGTCATCTGAGGCGTCCACAGTGATGTCACCGCCCTCAACCACCAGGGAAAAGCCAGCCTTGAGCCCCTTGGTTGAGGTGTCCTCGGTGACAGACTCGCCCGCTCCGCCACCAGCGGTTCCCGTCAGCGTCCCGCCTGTGATGACGAGGTCCGTTTCCGCTTGG
Source organism: Mycetocola sp. (assembly GCA_052103915.1). Taxonomy (GTDB): domain Bacteria; phylum Actinomycetota; class Actinomycetes; order Actinomycetales; family Microbacteriaceae; genus Mycetocola_B. The sequence goes on from JBQELM010000107.1 coordinate 1,072, forward strand.
ACAGCGTCCTGCTCGGCGTCAACGGTGATCTCTCCCCCGGTGATGTAAACGTATCCGAGGGCCTCATCCGTGTCGTTTGCGGCGACAAGCCCGTCCGCCCCCGCTGTGACGGTGAGCGTGCCCCCGGTGATGATGAGGGCGTCCTTTCCCCTGATCCCGTCGTCGCCCGCGTCCACGCTCAGGGCACCGCTCTCGATCACAAGCGTGTCCTTGGCGTTGATGCCTTTTCCGCTGTCGGAGCTGATGCTGAGGCCGCCGTCACCGGTGATGGTGAGGTCATCTGAGCTGTACAGCGCCGCATTGATGTCGTCGGTTTCGGCGGCCTCGCCGGAATCACTGATTGTGTTTGTTGTCCCGTCCGCCAGGACCAACCGCACCGACTCGGCGTTCGACACCACAAACGCTCCCGGCGCGGCTGAACTGATGTGCGCACCGTCAAGCGTGATCTGAACGTCTGCATCCGTGTCCACAACAATCTGACCGTCAAAGTCGCCCGTCAACGTGTACGCGCCGCCCTCGGTGATCGTCAGAACCCCGTCGGATACGGTGACGCCCTCGCCGTCGGTAGTCGCCGTTGCCCCGTCCAGGGTCACCGCGGTGGCCGCACCGGTGATCTCCGCGGCCGGCGTCACCGCGGTGTTGTCCGCCATGATCTCTGCCGCGCTCCGTTCGGCGGCGGCAGCTGCCTCAGCTGACGAGACGGTGACGGCTGTCTCCGCGCTGTCCGCGCCGGTCTGCGTTGCACTGATCGCCGAGCATCCGGCCAGCGCACCGATGGCAATCACCGCACCGATCGCGATGGGCCCGCGCCGGCGGAGCCTGCGACGACCACCGGGGGCGGACGCAGCGGCGGGCGACACCGCCGAGGGTTCAGCCGCGTCTGAGGACTGCGGGGAGTGTGCGGGCGTGGATGACATTGTCTTCTCCGATCAGTAACGGCGGTGTGATGCCGCCTGCGGGTGTGGTGACTCGTGATCACCGTGTGGATGGGTCGTGGATGCGGGAGCAGCGCTCACCGTCCGGTTGTGTTGCGGATGCGCCGGGTTACCGTCGCGCCGCTGGATGCCGCCCTGCGCCGGCACTGAAGCGGGTGCGCACGATGCGGCTCCACTTGTTTGAGGGCAGCTCGGGCTCCAGCAGGGCGATTCCCGTCGCAAACTTGGAGATAGCCACGGGCCTGATGCCGTGGGCCCACAGGATCCTGTCCAGTTCAGACGGCGAGCTGGCCGATTTTGTTTCCACAATGGCCAGGTGCGGCGTACGGATCGTCCGACCGCCCACCCTGTCCCAGCTGAGCTGAACGTCAATGGTTGCCCTCGACCCCGACACAGGGAGGAGCAGTGTTGTCCTCCGGTAACCGGTCCGCAACACGGGCGCGAGCCGGTCAACACCCAAGCCGTTGATCTGCGCCGCGGCGAGGGTCTGCGTGACGTACTCCGCCCCCTCGTCCGTTATGCGGTCGGCGTTGAGGCTGCTGTATTCGATGCGCTCTTTGACGGTCAGGCTGCGGCTCCCCCGTGTTTTGACCTCGAGGAAGGCGATGCCCGAGTCAAGGTAACTGCGCGTCCTGATTTTTGCCCTGCGCCGCCGACGGTGCGCGGCCCCCAGGTAGCTGTCCCACTCGGGCGTATCAAAGTATGTGGACGAGTATGCGGAGGACAGGTCGTCGCCAAAACTCAGCACCCGTGTCCCCTCGGGGAGCGCGGCGATGACCGGTGGCAGCTCATCAGCCGGAAGGAGGTACTTGCGGTCAACCCTGGTGAGCAGTTCAGCGGTTTCACTGAGCTCGGCGAGCCCGATGGTTTCCCTGTCCCGGAGCAGCCCGTCCACACGGCCACGTGTCAGGGCGACGGAGTGTGACACCGCCGCGGTCATCGTGACACCTCGGCCATGCCCTCGTGCGACAGCGCTCCCGCGCCGTGCTGACTGTGCGCCGCCTCCGCTTCACCCTGACCAGAACGGGACGCACCGGTGACGCGGTACCGCACGTCAACAAGCGTGGTGTCGTTGACCAGATCAAGCTGGATCACCGTGACCCTGCTGACGTCCGCCTCAAGCAGTCCGGACAGGTAGCGCTTCAGCTCTTCCTCGTGTGCAAAGGCCCGGTCAACGGTGATGGTGCTCTGCCGGTAGTGCCTAAACAGTGCTGGATTATCACCAACAAACACAACGGCAACGATGACGGCCATGAGGGCGTAGCTCAGCAGACCAAGGCTTGAGCCAAGGCCTGCAAGAAGACCAAGCGCCAGGGAGGAGAAGTAGTAGGCGACCTCGTGCTGCGCGATCTCCGAGCTCCGGAGCCGGATGATGGACAGCACCCCAAACAGGCCAAGGCCAAGCCCTGCGCCGAGCGTCGCTGTCGCCAGCACCTGCGATAGCGCAAGAACACCAACGTTCACGCCGAGGAACGCCACGACCAGGTCACGGCGTCGGTGCCGGGGAAAGTACAGGCCAAAGGTGAGGACACAGATGGCCACCAGGTCAACGAGTAGTGGAATGAACGCGGTCACAGGTGAACTCCTTGTAGTTGAACGGAACGTGACCAGTGTTCAACCGAGTGCTTTCATCCGGCTATGAACCCGGCAAGGCCACACCATGAGCCGGTTTCCCACAGCCGTGAACCCGGATTTCCGCGGGAGTTAGGCCGCCCTTAGCAGACATTGCGGGAATCGAGCAATAGACTCGACATGCGTTCAACGCATGTCGAGGCGGGCTCGCCCGCACCAACACATTCAGCCAAGGAGGGCCGTTCGTGTCAGTCAAAACGGCGGGGGGACCGCCCCAAGTACCGACGACATCAAAACGAATTTCTGGAACCCTCTATCGAGGCCGCGAGGGAATGTGGTCCTGGGTTCTGCACCGGATTACCGGTGTGGCCATCTTCTTCTTCCTGCTGGTGCACATTCTTGACACCGCCCTGGTCCGGGTCTCCCCCGAGGCCTACAACGCCGTCATCGGCACCTACCAGACGCCCATCATGGGGGTCGGCGAGGTCGCGCTTGTTGCAGCCATCGTGTTCCACGCCTTTAACGGCCTGCGCATCATCCTGATCGACTTCTGGTCAAAGGGCTCGCGCTACCAGAAGGTCATGTTCTACGTCGTGATCGGCCTGTGGGTCGTCACGATGATTGGTTTTGTGCCGAGGCACCTGATCAACGTGTTCAGCCACTAGGAGGCGGGCAATGTCCAGCACAACATTCGACGCACCCCGTACCTCAGGCCGCTCCCCCCGCCGCTCTCGCGGAATCAACTGGGAGAAGTGGGGCTGGATCTACATGCGGGTATCCGGTGTGATCCTGCTTGTCCTCATTTTTGGCCACCTCTTTGTCAACCTGATGGTTGGCGAGGGCGTGAAGGCGATCGACTTCGCCTTTGTTGGCGGCAAGCTCTCCAACCCGTTCTGGCAGGTGTGGGACACCCTGATGCTCTGGCTCGCCCTGATCCACGGCGCCAACGGCATGCGCACGCTGGTCAACGACTACGCCCGCGGCGCACGGTCCCGCGCAATCCTCAAGGGCTCCATCTTTGCCGCGGCGGCCATCCTCATCGTCCTCGGCACGCTTGTTGTCTTCACCTTTGACCCGTGCCCCCCGGTGTCGGCCGCTGAGCTTGACCTGCTGCCGTCGTTCTGCCCGGTCAAGTAAATTCCGTACTCACTCATCAACACGCAAAGAAGAGTTATGACGAACCCCGCTGCAACCGATTCAGGATCGACCATCGTGGACGGCGTGCACTACCACCAATTTGACATCGTGATTGTCGGCGCCGGTGGCGCAGGAATGCGAGCCGCGATTGAGGCCGGACCCGGCGCCAAAACCGCGGTAATCTCCAAGCTTTACCCCACCCGCTCGCACACAGGTGCGGCGCAGGGCGGCATGGCCGCGGCGCTCGCCAATGTTGAGGAGGACAGCTGGGAGTGGCACACCTTTGACACCGTCAAGGGCGGCGACTACCTGGTTGATCAGGATGCCGCAGAGATCCTGGCCAAGGAGGCCATTGACGCGGTTATTGACCTCGAGAACATGGGGTTGCCCTTCAACCGCACGCCGGAGGGCAAGATCGACCAGCGGCGCTTTGGTGGCCACACCCGCGACCACGGTAAGGCCCCCGTTCGTCGTGCCTGTTACGCGGCGGACCGCACCGGTCACATGATCCTTCAGACGCTGTTCCAGAACTGCGTGAAGCTTGGCATCAACTTCTTCAACGAGTTCTACGTCCTTGACCTGATCATGACCGACGTGGACGGTGTCCCCCAGCCGTCGGGCGTTGTGGCCTACGACCTGGCGAGCGGCGAGCTGCACGTCTTCCAGGGCAAGGCGATCATCTTCGCCACCGGCGGGTTCGGCAAGATTTACAAGACCACCTCAAACGCGCACACCCTGACCGGTGACGGTGTTGGCATCATCTGGCGTAAGAAGCTCCCGCTTGAGGACATGGAGTTCTTCCAGTTCCACCCGACCGGTCTGGCCGGGCTTGGCATTCTGTTGACAGAGGGCGCCCGCGGTGAGGGTGCGATCCTGCGCAACGCCAGCGGTGAGCGTTTCATGGAGCGCTACGCCCCCACCATCAAGGACCTCGCGCCGCGTGACATTGTGGCCCGCTGCATGGTTCAGGAGGTCGCTGAAGGCCGTGGTGCTGGCCCCAACAAGGACTACGTGTACCTGGACTGCACCCACCTGGGTGCCGAGGTTCTTGAAACCAAGTTGCCGGACATCACGGAGTTCGCCCGCACCTATTTGGGCGTTGACCCGGTGTACGAGCCGGTCCCCGTGATGCCGACCGCTCACTACGCGATGGGCGGCATCCCCACCAACGTGTCGGCTGAGGTACTGCGCGACAACACCACGGTTGTGCCGGGACTGTACGCCGCGGGCGAGTGCGCCTGCGTATCGGTGCACGGCTCCAACCGGCTGGGCACCAACTCGCTTCTTGACATCAACGTGTTTGGTAAGCGTGCCGGCCAGAACGCGGTTGAGTACGTCAAGACGGCCGAGTTTGTTCCGCTGCCGGAGGATCCCGCCCGTGAGGTCAGGGAGATGCTTGAGGGTCTGCGCGCCTCAACCGGGACCGAGCGGATCGCGGCGATCCGTAAGGAACTGCAGGACCACATGGACCGGGGAGCCCAGGTGTTCCGCACCGACGATTCACTGGCGGAGGTCACCGAGACCATTCACACGCTGCGCGAGCGCTACCGCAACGTCTCCGTACAGGATCACGGCAAGCGTTTTAACACCGACCTGCTTGAGGCCGTTGAGCTGGGCTTCCTGCTTGATCTGGCCGAGGTTGTTGTGTTCTCCGCACGGAACCGTAAGGAGAGCCGCGGCGGCCACATGCGCGACGACTACCCCAAGCGCGACGACGAGAACTACATGCAGCACACGATGGCGTACCTCACCGGTGACCCCCACTCCTCCGATGCGGCCGACCACATCACCCTGGACTGGAAACCCGTTGTCATCACCCGTTACCAGCCGATGGAGAGGAAGTACTAGACATGTCGACCGCAATTCTGGACGCCCCGACACAGGACGACGCTGTCCAGTCCTTCACGGTGACCTTCATCATTCGTCGTTTTGACCCTGATGTTGACGACGAGCCGCGCTGGCAGGACTTTGACGTTGAGAT
>JBQELM010000108.1:0-6657 GCA_052103915.1 Mycetocola sp.
CAGGGCATCACCGCGCGCCGAGGTGATTGCGACGGCTGACCCTGAGCAGCTCCGGGCATCGCTTGGGCTGACGGGTGGACGTGCGCGCGCGCTGCAGGGGGTTGCCGGAGTTCTGGCCTCTGGCGTCAGCCTTGGTCCCGGTGCCGACCGCGCGCTGGCCCGTGCCGCCCTGCTGGGGTGCTGGGGCATCGGCCCGTGGACGGCTGACTATGTGGCGTTGCGCTGCCTGGGGGATCCGAACGCGTTCCCCGCCGACGACCTCATCCTGAAGCGGCGTCTGGCGGTATCCAGCGCTGCGGAGGCCAGAGAGCTGGCTGCCGGGTGGCAGCCGTGGCGGGGCTACGCCACGATGCTGCTGTGGACGGACGCCGTGTTCTCGACCGTGGACTCGTCTGTCCGATGACCGCCAGTGTGGCGTGAGCGGACCCGCTGAACTGGAGTCATGACACTCCGTACACAGGCGGCCGCATCGGCTGCAGAATTCCACGCCCTCCACTCGTCACCGCTTCTTCTCCCCAACGCGTGGGACGTGCTGTCCGCCCGGCTGAGCGAGCAGGCGGGCGCACGCGCGATTGCGACAACCAGTGCCGGTATGTGCTGGGCGGCCGGACTGCCGGACGGTGGTGTGATGCGGAGGGACGAGCTGGTCCCGATGGTCGCCCGCATCGTCGCTGCTGTTGCTGTCCCGGTCAGTGTTGACATTGAGGGCGGATACGGGGACGTTGCCGCAACCGTTGAGTCCATGGCTGATCTGGGGGTTGCCGGGATCAACCTGGAGGACAGCGCTGATGGCGTCCTCCTGCCGCAGGCGGAGGCCATGGCGAACATCTCGCAAGCCAGGCAGGCTGCTGAGCGGACGGGGGTGCCGCTTTTTGTGAACGCACGTCTGGACGGGCTGCTCTGTGGTGATGCCGGGGGGTGGGACGCGGTTCGTGTTCGTGCTGAGCAGGCGTGGCGGGCCGGGGCTGACGGGATTTTTGTTCCCGGTCTGGCGGATGCTGACCGGATTGCCGAGCTGGCGTCGGCGGTCCCTCTTCCCGTCAACGTCATGATCGGTGCCGGTTCCCCGCCGGTGTCTGAGCTGGTCGCCGCGGGCGCGCGCCGGGTGTCAACGGGCATGGCCGCTGCGCAGGCGGCCTACGGTGTGGTGCGTGCGGTCGCGACGGAGATGCTGTCCGGTGCGGGGAGTGGCGGTCTGCGGAGCCTGGACGGCGGTGTTGACTACGGCGAGCTCAACGGGTTGCTGTCCGCGTAGCGCGGTGGGTGGTGGTCCGGGGGCTGGGGCCTATTCGGTTTTGACAATCGTTATCAATAACCTACGATGGCTGTTATGCAGAATCGTCGACTCCTGGCCCTCGGGGCCCTCCCCCTCACCGCGCTCGTCATCACGGGGTGCGCCTCAACCGGTACCGCAAGTGGCGACCAGAGCGCCGGTGGCGACGACTCTGTCATCCGTGTTGTGGCCTCAACCAACGTCTATGGCGACATCGCCTCGGCGGTCCTTGGTGACAAGGCAGAGGTCACCAGCATCATCGACTCCTCCGCTCAGGACCCGCACGAGTACGAGGCCAGCGCGCAGGACCAGCTGGCCATCAGCAAGGCGGACATCATCATCGAAAACGGTGGTGGTTTTGACCCGTTCATCGACAGCCTGATCAGTGCATCCGGCAACGACAGCGCCGTGGTCCTCAACGCCTCCGAGCTGTCCGGTCTGATGCCAGGGGCCGAGTCTGACCACAGCCACGACCATGACGACGAGGACGCTCACACCGACGAGACGGCAACGGCAGCAGCCACGGAGGCCGCCGATGAGCATGACCACGACCACTCCGACGAGGAGCACGCCGACCACGACCACGCGGACGAGACCGCGGAGTCAACCGAGACCGCCGCTACCGATGACCACGACCACTCCGACGACGAGCACGCCGGTCACAACCACATCGAGGGCTTCAACGAGCACGTCTGGTACAGCTTTGACGCCGTTGACCACCTGGCGCACGAGCTTGTGCACGTTGTGGGCGACATCGACTCCACCCTGGCTGAGCCCGCGCACGAGGGTTACGAGGCCTTCGCCGCCGAACTCGCCACCCTGGGCAGCACGGCCGATGAGCTGAGTTCCGCGGCGGACGGCCGCGACAGCCTGGCCACAGAGCCGGTCCCCGGCTACCTGCTTGAGCGGGTGGGTTTGCACGATGTGACCCCTGCCGAGTTCAGCGAGGCCGTTGAGGAGGGCGACGACGTTCCGCCGCTCGCACTCAAGAACACGCTTGCGCTGGTTGAGTCGGGAGACCTGGCCCTGGTGGCCACCAACGTTCAGTCCGGTGGTGCCGAGTCTGACCAGGTTGTTGCCGCGGCAACCGAGGCGGGGCTGCCCGTCGTCGAGTTCTCGGAGACCCTGCCGGATGGTGCCGGATATATTGAGTGGATGACCAACAACCTGAGCGCGCTCGGCGACGCGCTGGAGAAGTGATCTCCCCATCCCGCGCGGAACAACCCGTCCTCAGCATTGAGGGCGGGTCGCTCCGTTTTGGCGAGCGAGTGCTGTGGGAGGACCTCTCCATCGACGTTGCCCCCGGCGAGTTCCTTGCCGTGCTCGGGGCAAACGGGTCGGGAAAGACAAGTCTGCTGAAGGCCATCCTCGGCCAGGTTCCGCTGAGCTCCGGCCGGATCTCCGTGTCGGGACGGCCGGTTCGGCGCGGTGACCGGTCGATCGGTTACATCCCCCAGCAGCGGCTCATTCCCGCCGGGACGCCGCTGCGCGGGCGTGACCTGATCGGTCTGGGCGTTGACGGGCACCGCTTTGGGCTGCCGCTGCCTGGGCGAACCAAGCGGGAGCGGGTGGACCGCCTGCTGGCCGAGGTTGGTGCACAGTCCTACGCCACCGAGCCGGTTGGTTCGCTTTCCGGTGGTGAGCAGCAACGACTGCGGGTGGGCCAGTCGCTGGCCTCTGACCCGGTCATGCTGCTGTGCGACGAGCCGCTGATCAGTCTTGACCTGAACCACCAGCGCGCTGTGAGTGAGCTCATTGATCGGCGTCGCTGCGAGCACCGCACCTCGGTCGTGTTTGTCACGCACGACATCAACCCGATCCTGCCGATGGTCGACCGCATCCTGTACCTGGCCGATGGGCGCTTCCTGACCGGAACACCCGACGAGGTGCTGCGCAGTGAGGTGCTGACGGAGCTGTACGGCACACCGGTTGAGGTGGTCCGCACCGCCGGCCAGGTGTTTGTGGTTGGTGTTCCCGACCAGCACACCCACCATGACCCCATCGATCTTGACGGCACCCCGGAGGTGGGCGCATGACCCCCACCGCGTTTGACCCGGCCGAGCTTTTCTCTCGGATGTTCAGCTTCCAGGACTACGGCGAGATCCTTGCGCTTGTCCAGAACTCGATCATCGCCGCCGCCGTGCTCGGCATTGTTGGTGGACTGATCGGTGTGTTTGTGATGCAGCGCGACATGGCTTTTGCCGTGCACGGCATCAGTGAGCTGTCGTTTGCCGGTGCCGCTGTTGCTCTTCTGCTGGGGGCCAACGTGGTGGCCGGGTCCGTTGTGGGTTCGCTTGTCGCCGCGCTCATCATCGGGGGGCTTGGTTCGCGAGCCCGCGACCGCAACTCGATCACGGGTGTGCTGATGCCGTTTGGTCTGGGTATTGGCATTCTCTGTCTTGCGCTGTACCCGGGCCGGAGCGGCAACCAGTTTGGACTGCTGACCGGTCAGATCGTCTCGGTCGACTCGCCCCAGCTTGGCCTGCTGATCACGATTTCTATTGCTGTGCTGATCGTGTTGCTGCTCATCTGGCGTCCGCTGAGCTTTGACAGTCTCGACTCCGACGTCGCCGCCGCGCGCGGGGTTCCGGCCGGGCTGATGTCGGTTGTGTTTATGGTGCTGCTTGGTTTGACGGTTGCGGTGTCGGTGCAGATCATCGGAGCGCTCCTGGTGCTGTCCCTCGTGGTGACTCCGGCCGCTGCCGCCCTGCGGGTGTCGGCGTCGCCCGTGATGGTGCCGGTGCTGAGTGTCACGTTTGGCGTGGTGTCCGCGGTTGGCGGGATTTTGCTTGCGCTCGGTGGGTCACTGCCGATCAGCCCCTACATCACCACGATCTCGTTCCTGATCTACCTGGTGTGCCGACTGCTTGGCCCACGACGGGTGTCGCGTCGCGTTACCGCGTGAGGTTGCGGAGTGGCTCGCGGGTGCGAGTGGGGAGCTGATGGTGTGCCTAGCGCGCTGGCGACGTGTTGGTGCGCTGGCGACGTGCCGGCGCGTCGCACGTGGCCGTCGGCGGTGATTTCGCCGCGAGCGCAGGCTATTGCCCTGGGGTTTGCTCGCCGAGCCGGGTAGCCTTGACTGCGAAGAAGGGACCCTCATGGCCGTCGCAAAACGAAACACCTGGCAGCGCGAAGCAGTTCGCACAGCCCTTGATGGCACAGAGGGCTTCATCAGTGCTCAGTCGCTGCATGCCGGACTGCGTGACGAGGGCTCTTCGATCGGCTTGGCGACGGTCTACCGCGCTCTCACCTCGCTCGCCAGCGATGGCGAGGCTGACTCGCTCCAGTCGCCTGACGGCGAGAACCTGTACCGCGCCTGTGCAAGCACCGGTCACCACCACCACCTGATCTGCCGCAACTGTGGTCTCACCGTTGAGATCAAGGCCGATGAGGTTGAGGCGTGGGCATCTCGAGTGGCCACAACCCACGGCTTCACCCAGGCCAAGCATGTGGTGGACATCTTTGGTCTGTGCGAGAACTGCTCGGCCACCGGTGCTGCACCCGAATCCTCAGAGGGCGCGTCAACCCAACCTGCCTGAGTCGACCACTCGCGGGTCGCGGGTCGCGGCTCGCTGCTCGCGGGTCTTGGGTCGTGGTCCTGAGTACTGGGCCATGTGACAGCCTGCACTAGTGACCACCGTGCGCCACGTGGTTTCGGGGCACGGTGGGAACTGCCGGTGCTGCCGGAACGGTCGGAGGTGCCTGTACTGGTCGTGCCGGAAGCGTCCGCCCGGATTCCGGGAAAACACGATGTGGATTTTGCGATGTCATGGGTATTCCGGTTTTACCCATGACACCCGAAAACCCATATCCCCGTTCTGGCCCGTGGATGTGATCCTGTCACCGTCCCACCCTCGTGCAGGCCAGCGTGATGACAGACGAACCCGGCTGTTGGTGAGTTCGAGAGGGGTGCCGCTGGTGCTCACGGCGCGTGCTCTCTCCGACTGCACCTTGTCGCGCTCGCGTTTCAGCTACACCTCGTGCTCGTGCTCGTGCTTCAGCTGAACCTCGTGCTCGTGCTCGTGCTCGTGCTCGCGCGTCAGCTACACCTCGTCGTCGCGCTCGCGCTCGCGCTCCGGCTCCCGCCACGGGGTCAGCGGATCTGAGTAGGTACGCCACGCCTGAGGGCCGGCGGTGAACTCCGCGTCGGTCAGGACCGCGTCCTCCAGCGCAGCGATCAGCCCGAACCCGTCAAGCCCCAGGCCGGTCAGGGCCAGCTCCTGGCCGCTGGGGTGCTGCGGGTCGGTGCTGAGGAACGGGGTGGGGTCAAGTGTGATCATCTGCCCGACGTGGCTCCACAGCCCAATGCGCGGTGAGCGGGTCGCCAGTTGGCAGAAACCGGCGCTGCGGATGACCGTGCCGAGCCGCCCGGACGAGATCGGGCCGTCAAAAGCAGCGAGTAGCCGTTCCGGATGGAATGGCCTGAGGTTGCGGAACAGCAGCGTCTGCACATGAGAGTCATGGAACCAGGGGTCGTGCTCGCCATTGATGCAGCAGATCCATCCCGGCGCAGCCTGGTGCTGGTCATCATCGCCGCGGGTTACGCGGCTCGTGATTCCGGCCGGGGTGTCCTCACGGTGCGGTTTCACCAGCGCGCGAGGGTTGAGATGACTGAGCAGTGCAAGCGTGATGCTCAGGTCTGCGGTGCTGAGTGACTCCCAGTCGGTGAGAGCAATCGCTGGCGCTGTTTCGATGGCCTCAATGAAGCGCTGAGCTGTCGCGACCAGACCCGGGCCGTGGGTGCTGTTGTCGTTGAGGGGCTGGTAACTGTCTTCATTGAGTCGGGCGTGGAGCTCCTCTGCACTGATGTGCAGGCAGGTGGGTGGCATGCGTTGTCTTTCCGAAGAGGCGAGGCGTACTATTGAGAAACGTTATCAATAAATGAAGGGAGCGTGCCGTGAAGGTTCGCAATTCGATCGCCTCACTCAAGGCCAAACCGGGATCCCAGGTGGTTCGCCGCCGCGGGCGCGTGTTTGTCATCAACAAAAAAGACCCCAGGTGGAAGGGGCGCCAGGGATAGGTGCCGCAGCGGCCATCCCGGGGTGTGTCCCTGGTGTTAGATCGTGGCGTCTCGCCGGGTTCGGATCGCGGATTAGCCCTGGGATTGGTTCGGGGTTTGCCTCGGGCGTGTCCTGTCGCGTAGACTCTCTCCTTGGCCGGACGGACTCACCCGTTCGGATCGCACCCTCAGTTCCCGCTTCACCTCATTCGTGGCTTGTCCGCGGTGAGACGTGGGAGAAGGTGCCGACAAGAGATCTTGGGCAGGGCAATCATGTCCTGCGGTACTGACAGGAGAAATACCATGGCCGCAGTGTGCCAGGTGACTGGAGCCGTTCCCGGCTTCGGACACAACATTTCACACTCGCACCGTCGCACCAAGCGTC
>JBQELM010000109.1:0-6648 GCA_052103915.1 Mycetocola sp.
CAACAAGCTCCTCATTTGTTGCGGTGTCGCGAGCAAAAAGCAGGTTCTGCCTGATGGTGTCGTTAAACAGGTACGGCGTCTGTTCAATGAGTCCGATGTGCTCCCTCACCACAGCAACGGGCAGCGTTGACGCCTGCACTCCGTTGAGGGTGAACGACCCGGTGTAGTCAAGGAAACGCACAAGGGTGTGCGCCAGCGTCGTTTTTCCCGAGCCCGATTCGCCATCGATCCAGATCCGTTCGCCGGGACTGATGCTCACCGTGATGTCCCGAAGTGTGGCCTGTGGCGCCGATGGCCAGCGAACGCCCACCTCGCTGAGCTCAATATGCGCAGGTCCGTGACCGGCACCAAGCACGGCGGACCCGTCTGCCTCTGCTGAGACCGATACGTCGTCATCACCGGGAATCTCAACGGGACGGTCAAGCGGCACCGTGTGGTCGATGCGTTCGGCGCTGGCCCGCACAGCCCGCCGGCTGGCCAATGCCAGCGGCAGCGTTGCCACCACCTCAAACACGGCGAGTGGCACAAGAACAACGACGGCAAACGCCGGACCGCTCAGGTCAATCCCCACCGCTCCAGCGGCAAGGATCAGCGAGCCAAGACTGGCGGCCCCGGCAAAGAGCCCGTTGATCGATGACACGCTTGCCTCCGCGATGGCTCGCGTGCGCTGGGTCCGGGTGAGCGCCGCGTCCGCGGTCCTGATGCGTTCCTGGGCACGGGGCAACGCCCCGTACGCGGTCAGAACGTCAATGCTCTGGACGTAGTCGATGACCGCATCGGCCAGCCGTGCTCGCAGCGGCGAGAGCTCTCTGTCGGAGCGCGCCGCGGCCAGATGGGACACGGCCGCGCTCACCGCGAGGCACAGCACAAGCATCCCGGCCAACCAGAGTGCCGCAGGCACAGAGAAGAAGCCGATGAAGACGACCGAGATCACGCTGATTCCCGCGGAGGTCAGAAGCGGAAGCCTGGCGCGCAACCAGACGTTCTGCAGCTCGTCCACATCATCAACCACGGCGCTGAGAACCGAGCCGCGCCGTGAGCGGCTCAGTCCGTCCGGTGCAAGCGGAATCAGCCGAGCGAGCACACCAACACGAATGTCACTGAGCTGACGGAAAACCGCGTCATGACTGGCATATCGCTCCAGGTACCTGAACACCGCTTTCGCCAGCGCGAAGGCCCGAACGCCCACAACGGCCATGCCAAGGAACAGCACGGGCGGCTGCTCCGACGCCCTGGTGATCAGATAGGCACTGCAGGCGAGCAACGCAACGGTGCTCAGCGCCTGCATCACGCCGGCTGCGACACCGGGAGCAGCACGGCGTGGTCCCGGAACGGACTGCCTGAGGAGTTCTGTCGCTCCGGCACTCATGATCGTTGTCCGTTCTCGGCCAGGGCAAGCTCTGCGTCGGCCGCCTCGCGCAAGCCCTGACGGTGGCTGGCCACAATGACAACCCGCCCCATGTCCGCAAATGTTCTGATTGATTCGGCCAGTTCGGCCTCGGTGTGGTGGTCAAGCGCTGAGCTGGGTTCATCAAGAATCAGAACCCGGTTCTGCGGGCCAAGTGCCCGGTAGAACGCCCGTGCCACGGCCACGCGCTGCGCCTGCCCGCCGGACAGCAGCGACCCGGCAACACCGCACTCACGGTTTGCATCCCAGCCGTGCAGGCGAGCCAGCGTCAGTGCCCGCTCCAGCCGAACAGGATCGGGGGTGTCCTCCCCCAGCGCGACGTTGTCCGCAATGGTTCCCGAGACAAGTCCCGGCCGTTGCCCTGTCCAGGACAGCCAGCTCCGTTCGCCAACGCCGCCCTGCGCCGGCTGCCCGTCGACGCTCAGCTGACCGCTCATCTGCGCCGTGCCAAGGATTCCGGCGATCAGCGTGGATTTGCCGCTGCCGCTTGGACCGGTCAGCGCCGTCACGGTGCCGGGAAGGAAGGTCCGGGTCAGCCCAGAGATCACGGTCGCGCTGTCGTATCCAACGCTCAGATCGATCAGCGCAAGTCCCGGCTCGTGCTGAGCCGGACCCGGCACGCCGGTCTGACCGATGAGCACGTCCTCGGACGCACGTGTGTCTGCGCCGGATGCGCCTTGCAGCGCCCTGGCACGATCAAGGATCGCAAACACGTCCTCCGACGCCGTTACACCCTCAGCCGCCGCGTGGAAGTTTGTTCCCACGTTGCGAAGCGGAAGGAACGCCTCCGGAGCAAGCAACAAGACAAACAGTGCCGGAGCAAAGGAGATATCGCCTCCAACGAGGCGCATTCCCACACCAACGGCGACAAGCGCAACCGAGAGGCTCGCACCAAGTTCAAGCGCAAAACCGGACAGGAACGTCACCCGGAGGACCTTCATGGTCTCAACCCGGTACCGCTCGGTCACGGTCCTGATCCGGCCAAGCTGACGCGGCGCGCGACCAAAGGATTTCAGCGTGCCCAGGCCACCGAGCACGTCTAGGTAGTTGCTGGATAGCTCACTCAGGGTGTCCCACTGGCGGCGCTGAACACTCTGCGTCGCCCAGCCGATGAGCACCATAAAGATGGGAATGAGTGGAAGGGTGACGACCACAAACACTCCGGAGAGCACGTCCTGCCAGAACATCACGGCAACAATGACCGGTGTTGCAATGACGGTCAGAATCAGCTGCGGAAGGTACTTGGAGAAGTAGTCGTCGAGGGCGTCAAGCCCCCGTGTGCCCAGCACCGTCAGCCGGGCGCTTGACTGGGTGGCAGCCCAGCCAAGGCCTAGCGTGCCGATGGCTCCGAATAGCTGCGACCGCAGCTCACTCTTGACCCGGGCCGCACCACGAATGGACACGCTCCCTGAGGCCCAGGTCACAACAAGGCGCGCAGCCGTTGTGACAGCGAAGATGATCAGTTCAGGACGCAGCTCGCTGAGGGTTTTGCCCTCAACAACCCCCACGATGCCCGCGCTGAGTGACCAGGCGAAGGCAATCGTGAGGACTGTTTGAGCGACAGCAAGCAGTGTGCCTGCGGCAAAAAACCAGCGGGCGCCCGCCGCATAGCGGAGCAGTCGGGGGTCGAGTGGGCGCACGGTGACCAGATTAGTGTGCTGCGGCTTCAACCGCCGAACGCGTGACGCGCTTGCGGAACACCCAGTAGGTCCAGGCCTGGTAGGCCAGGATCAGCGGGAGGAAAACAAGCGCCGTCCAGCTCATCACCTCAAGGGTGTAGGCACTGCTTGACGCGTTCTCGATGGTCAGACTGTTCGCCGGGTTGTTGCTCGCGGGCATTACGTCGGGGAACAGCGCAAGGAACAGGGCAAGGACCGCGGCGGCGATGGTGATCGCCATCAGGGTGAAGGCACGCCCCTCCCGCGCGGCGCGGTTGGCAAACCATGCTCCGATGAGTGCAACCGCTGCAATCGCGGAGGCGATGATGGTTCCGATCGAACCGGGGTTCTGCAGAATTGTCCACACCAGGAACGCAGCAGCGACCACAACGGTCACGACCCCGGACTTTGTGGCCAGAGCCCGTGCCCGGTCACGCAGCTCACCCGTTGTCTTGAGCGTGACAAAGACCACACCGTGGGTGAAGAACAGCAGAAGCGTTGTCACTCCACCAAGCAGAGCGTACGGGTTGAGCAGGGCAAAGAAGCCACCGATGTAGTTGTGCCCCTCATCGAGCGGAACACCCTGAACGATGTTGGCGAATGCCACACCCCAGAGGAAGGCCGGAATGGCTGAACCCCAGATGATGAAGCCATCAAACCAGGCGCGCCAGCGGTCGCTCTTGCCCTGGTGGCGGTACTCGAAGGACACACCACGCAGGATCAGAGCAAGCAGGATCAGCAGCAGGGCCAGATAAAAACCGCTGAATAGAGTGGCATACCACTCGGGGAATGCGGCAAAGAGGCAGGCGCCGGCGACGATAACCCAGGTCTCGTTGAGATCCCAGACCGGCCCGATGGTGTTGATGATGACCCGACGGTCAGTGTTGTCCTTGCCGAGGAACGGCAGGGACATCCCCACACCGAAGTCAAAGCCGTCGAGCACAAAGTAACCGATGAACAGTGCACCGACGATCCAGAACCAGAGATATGACAGATCCATGATGATGCTCTCCTAGTAGACCGTCGGGGCGGTTGCGACGGTGCCCTTTTCCGGGTCGATCTTTGGGGGATCTGCCGGACCCTTCTGGGCGGCCTTCTTGATGAGGACAAACTCAACAACGGCCAGCGCTGCGTACAACAGCGTGAACAGGACAAGTGAGATCAGAACCTCAAGCCCCGTCACATTGGGCGAGACTCCGTCCTCAGTCTTGAGCAGTCCAAAGACAAGCCAGGGCTGTCGGCCCATCTCGGTGAAGGTCCATCCCACGCTCATCGCAAGCAGGGACATCGGGAACGACCAGATGGCGACCTTCCATACCCACTTCTGGCGGGGCATGCGTCCCTTACGGGTGAGCCACAGGCCGGCAACAGCGACGAGGAAGTGCGCGGCGCCCAGACCAATCATCCAGCGGAAGGACCAGTAGGTCACCCAGATGATGGGGGTGTAGTCGCCGGGGCCGTAGATCTCCTGGTACTGAGCCTGCAGCTGGTTGATACCTTCAACGGTTCCGTCCAGGCTGTGCGTGGACAGCAGCGAAAGCAGGTACGGAATCCGGAAGGAGAACAGCTCCGAAGTGCCGTCTGGCGTGCCGAGCGTGAAGACGGAGAAGGACGCGTCTCGTCCCGTTGCCGTATTAAACAGTGCCTCGGCCGCGGCCATCTTCATCGGCTGGGTTTCAACCATGACCAGGCTCAACTGGTCGCCGGCCAGTGCGGTGAGGCCGAAGGAGATGATCATCATCCAGAGCCCGGTCTTCAGCATGGGCCGCATGGTGTCCAGGTGCTGATTGCGGGACAGGTGCCAGGCGGCAACCGTGATGATGAGTCCGGCTGACACCATGAAGCAGGCAAAAATCGTGTGCGGGAATGCCGCAAGAACCACGGGGTTGGTCAGCACCTCAACGATGCTGGTCAGTTCAGCGCGCCCTGTTTCCGGGTTGAACTCGTACCCAACAGGGTTCTGCATGAACGCGTTGGCCGCGAGGATGAAGTACGCGGAGAGAATGGTGCCAAGCACCACACCCCAGATCGTGAGCAGGTGCAGCTTGGGTGAGAGCTTGTCCCAACCGAAAATCCAGAGGCCGATGAATGTGGCTTCAAGGAAGAACGCGAGCAGACCCTCAAAGGCCAGTGGCGCGCCAAACACGTCACCAACAAAGCGGGAGTAGTCGGACCAGTTCATTCCGAACTGGAACTCCTGCACGATTCCCGTCACCACACCCATGGCGAAGTTGATCAGGAAGAGCTTGCCAAGGAACTGCGTGATCTGCAGGTACCGCAGCTGGCCGGTTCGAACCCACGCGGTCTGGAAGATCGCGACCGTTGCCGCCATACCGATAGTGATCGGGACAAAGAGGAAGTGATAAATCGTGGTGAGACCAAACTGCCACCGTGACAGCAGCAGAGGGTCCAGGAGTTCGTTCACTGTTGGCTCCAGGTTTATGTGCGCGCTAACGCACGGTTTGATCCCGGTCAGGGTGGTTATCCCTGCGGCGACAACTGTCTGATGTACCTCACAGTACACCAAAAATCTGCTGTGGTCTGACCACAGGGTTTACCCCGTGTCGCCTAGACTCTAGAGCGATGAATGACGTACTCACCTGGATCCTCGACGCTGTCCAAGATGTACCGCCACTCCCCCGGATTTTGCTGGCTGGTTTCGCCATGCTGCTTGAAACCTCTGTCCTGATCGGACTCATCGTTCCCGGCGACAGCATCGTGCTTGTAGCCTCAACTGGGGTCAGCACCATTCCGGAAGGAATCGCTCTTGCGATCACCGTTGTGATCGGAGCGCTCATCGGCGAGAGCATTGGATTCTGGCTCGGCCGCCGCTTTGGCCCGTGGATTAGACAGAGCGCACTCGGCAGACGACTCGGTGAGAAGAACTGGGTTCGGGCGGAAAAGTATCTGGAACGGCGCGGTGGCATTGCCGTGTTCTTGTCCCGCTTTCTTCCCGTCCTCCACTCCCTGATCCCCCTCACGGTTGGCATGAGCGGGATGCGCTATCGCCGATTCTTGGCCTGGACCGTTCCCGCCTGCGTGATCTGGGCGGCAGCCTATGTTGGTGCCGGCTCGGCCGCAGCCAACGGATTCCGCGCACTGTCAAACGAGGTCCATACGGCTGGATACTTTTTTGTTGGCGCGATTGTGCTTTTTATCGCGCTTGTTGCCGGGGTGAAAAAGCTGATCAGCTGGAACGAACGACGCCACCTGTCCGACGAGGCAGCCGACTAGGCACGGAGACGACACAAAGCATCACGTGTCACACTGGAGTGTGCCCCACCGCTCAGACCCCGCGCAGAACAGCCCCCTTCATCGGGCGGCGCGCATCGACTATGCGTTCCAAGACTGGCGCGCGGCCCGAGCACGGCGGGGAGGCCTGGTGCCAACGCCAATCGGTTTCCCCGGTTACGGCTCAACCGAGTGGGTCAGGGTACTTGCGCGCGTCCTGATGTCACCCGCGGGCGAACGGCCGGACGAGCGCGTGCGCCCGCGCGCGCGCGGCTGGCGGTCGTTTGTGGCGATTCCAGTCAATGCGGCAACCGTGATTGTGACGGTCAACGGGGTTGAGCACGAGGTCAC
>JBQELM010000110.1:0-6533 GCA_052103915.1 Mycetocola sp.
GTGTATGTCGCCGCTGCGATCGTTGGTGCTGTTCTCCTCAGCTGGTTCACCGTACTGATGGCAAAAATCAGCCAGGCCGTCATGCTGGATCTCCGGCTCCGGGTGTTTGCGCAGACACAGCGCTTGAGCCTTGAATTCCACGAGAGCTACACCTCCGGTCGGATTATCTCGCGACAGACGAGCGACCTGGACTCGATCAGGGAACTGCTGGATTCCGGGCTCAACCAGCTGGTCAGTGGTGTGCTCTTTATGGCGTTTACAGCCGGCGCGCTGGTTCTGATCGATGCGCCGAGCGCTCTGGTGATCGGGATCGCGTTGCTGCCGCTTGCCATCCTTGTGCGGTGGTTCCAGGTGCGCTCACAAACAATGTTCCGACTGAGCAGGGTCGCGTCGGCACGGCTCATCGTGAAGTTTGTTGAAACGATGACGGGCATTCGTGCCGTCAAGGCGTTTCGTGCCGAGAAGCGCAACGAGGACGAATTTGGTGAGCGGGTGGAGGAGTATCGCCACGTCAACGCACGCGTCATCCAGCTGTTTGGGGTGTTTGATCCGGGTCTTGTGCTGATCGGAAATGTGACCGTTGCCGCTGTCCTCGTGGCCGGTGGGCTTCGTCTTGTGCAGGGGGATCTGGCCATTGGTGCGCTGCTGGCTGCCGTGCTGTATGCCCGTCGTTTCTTCGACCCGATGGAGGAGATGGCGATGTTCTACAACTCCTACCAGTCGGCTGCCGCGGCCCTGGAGAAAATCTCCGGGGTGTTGGAGGAGACACCCAGCGTGCCCGAACCGAGCGACCCGGTAGACGCGCCACAAGCGCGGGGAGAGATCGTTTTTGATGGTGTTCGCTTTGCCTACGGCACCGGACCCGACATTCTGCCTGAGTTCAGCCTGACCATCGAGGCCGGACAAACGGTTGCCCTCGTTGGCTCGACCGGGGCGGGAAAAACGACGCTGGCCAAGCTTGTTGCTCGCTTCTACGACCCCGTCGAGGGCGAGGTGCGTCTCGACGACGTGTCCCTTACGCGTCTGCGCGGGGAGGATCTGAGGCGTGACGTTGTCATGGTCACCCAAGAGGCCTACCTGTTCAGTGGAACGGTGGCGGACAACATCGCGTTGGGACGCCCGGGCGCAAGCCGGGCGGAGATCATCGCTGCGGCAACGGCTGTGGGGGCGCACGAGTTCATCAGTGCGCTTCCTGACGGCTACGACTCCGAGGTCAACAAACGCGGTGGTCGGGTGTCTGCCGGTCAGCGACAGCTGATCTCTTTTGCACGCGCCTTTGTTGCTGACCCCCGTGTCCTCATCCTTGACGAAGCGACGGCGTCCCTCGACATCCCGAGTGAGCGGGCCGTCCAGGATGCGTTGCAGACGCTACTGGCCGATCGGACGGCCATCATCATCGCGCACCGGTTGTCCACCGTGGCGATCGCCGACCGTGTGCTGGTCATGGATCGGGGGCGCATTGTTGAGGACGGAACCCCCGACGAGCTGGTGGGCGGTGAGGGGCGGTTTGCTCAGCTCCACGCGGCCTGGCGCAACTCGCTTGTGTAGCGTGTGTGCCGAGCTGTGCGCTCCAGCCGACCCGCTTAGCCGGTGATTGAGGCGGTGGTGTACCCGTAGGACGATGATCCGTCGGTGAAGACCACCCACTCGCCGGTGCAGTCCTTGGCGGTGTCCGGTGGGGTCAACGGCCACCAGCTGTCGATGAACGGTGCCTCGGCTGCTGTTCCGTTGTCGCTGCACTCGTCGAGGGATGACGCCGGAGTGGTCATCAGAATGGCGCCTGTTGAACGGTAGGTAATGCGAATGGTTGTGGCGTCCGGGGTGACCCAGGCAGGGACCGTGATTCCTGCTGTTTTGGCCGCGTCCACAAAATCGTCCGTTGACCGGTAGACCGCTGAGGTGTTTCCGCCGCCGATAACGGGGTCAAGCGCACTGCATCCTGTGCTGGACAGCAGCAGGGGCAACGCAACAATGCTCAAGCTGACAGCGGTGATTCGACGGACTCGCATGCGGATACTCCGGGGGTGGGACTCAATGTGTTCACCTAACGATATGCCGCTGTTCGCTGTGGGACATCCGCCCCGCGGTGGAGGTGGCTGTCTCTCAGGATGACGACTCGGTAACGGTGGAGTCGTGGCCATCCCAGAACGCAGAACGGAGGACGGTGAGTCCGTGCTCAGTTCGACGAAAAGGTGTTCCCTCCTCCGTGTAGCGAGCGGCCGCTTCGTCCGCGCGTTCGGCGGGAACCCGACCGTCTGCGCGAACCACTCGCCACCAGGGCAGGCCATCGCCGTAGTGGGCCATCACTCGGCCAACGCCACGCGACGATCGTGAGCCGAAGCGCGCGGCAACCTGGCCGTACGCCAGTACGCGGCCGGTGGGAATATCGTCGACAACGGAGTGAACGGCGTCGACAAAGTCTTCATTCATTGCAGGCCGATGCGGGAGGAGATGACGCGACCGCGTCCGAGAGTGCGTTTGTGGCGCTGAGCGGTCCGTAACCGCGGGGGTGCTGACCGAGGGATCACGTCCGTGATCAGAGCTCAAGTCGAGCGATGACCTCGCCGTACTCTGTCTCTCCAATGGGTGTGAAGCCAACCCGGGCAAAGAACGCCTCTGGGCCCAAATCGCCGGGTTCGTAGATGACGTGAATGACAGAGAGGCCACGTGACTTTGCCTCTTTGGCGAGTGCGATCACCGCAAAACGTCCAACACCCTGACCCTGCTCTTCGGCGTTGACGTTGATCCGCCACAGAATGCTTGAGAATGGTGGCTCCGCATTCTTGTCGAAGCTGCCCTGGATGAATGCAAGAACGGAGTCTCCGTTCAAAACCACTCGCTGCCAGGTTGTGTTGGGGTCGTTGACGGCGGCGGCGACGGAGTAGGAGACAGGCGTGACAAACTGTTCCTGGCCTGGCTTTAACGACAGGGCGTTGACCGCAACGATGGTGCGTGCGGAGAGTTCTTCAATGCGCAGCTCACTCATGTTCACAGGCTAGCCGCTTCAGTCTGCCGTGGGTAGGGCGCGCAGCGGAGTTGGTTTCTGCGCTGCTGGTGTGGCGCGGTGCAGGGTACGGCCAGCACGAGCGTGCGTGAACTGACAGGCGCGAGTGAGGATTGCTCACATATGCCGTTGAAGTTCGATAGATTTTCGTCGCACGCGCCCCCGAGTGCACTCGACCCATTCCGTGAATCCGAGGACGCCCGTGACATCTCCGTTGGCTGAAGAACACCCACCATTCGACTTTTTACCACTCGCGACGGAGGGCGCAGGGCGCAGCCGTGGCGAACGGCCTCTCCATGGGGCACGACGGACGAACACGGTCCGGCATCGCCAGAATCGGCATCAGTTTGGACGCGTGTGTCGTGCGGTCCTTGTTCCGGCCCTGCTCGTTGGCGTGAGCGGCGCGGTGGTTCCCGTTGGCTCGGCGGTAGCCCACCCGATCGACCAGGTGGTGGCGTCCTCGGCGCGTGACGATGACGTGCGGCACCCGGGCCGGTACATCGTCAGGGTCAGCGATCAGGGGGACCCGTCGTCGGAGAACGGTGGTTCATCCCCGGAGCGTGACCAGGCGAGACATGATCGTCAGAACAGTGTCGCCGGTGATGCGGGGGTGACAATCACCGCCTCATTTGTGCTCACGCTTAACGCCTTTTCTGCCGATCTTTCCGAGGAGCAGTTGCGGGCGCTTGAGTCGGATGACAGGGTGACGGCGCTTGAACCTGAACAGAACTACAGCATCCAGGCGGCGCCATCAGCTGACACGATGAACCTCTCCGGGTATGGCGGTCTCTGGTCGCGCCTTGGCGGGATCACCGAAGCGGGCAAGGGGACGGTCATCGGGGTCCTGGACTCGGGGATTGCCCCGGAGAACCCGTCCTTTGACGGAGATGCGCTCGGCTCAACCGCGGGGGATGAACCGTATCGCGACGGCGAGAGCATTGTGTTTACCAAGGCGGATGGCACCACATTCCGTGGAACCTGTGAGACCGGCGAACAGTTTGACGGCTCGGAGTGCAACCAGACTCTGATCGGTGCGCGTTACTTTCTTGATGGCGTGGACACCCGTGCGCTGGGCGACGCGGACGATGGTGAATACCGGTCGCCCAGGGACGGTTCCGGACACGGATCCCATACCGCGGCCATCGCGGCGGGGCGGGAGAGCACCGTGACCGTTGCCGAGCAGAGCCAGACAATTACCGGTGTTGCCCCCGCCGCAAAAATTGCCGCATACAAGGTCTGCTGGAGCGGGCAAGATCCACACAGCGATGCCGACGACATCTGCCCAAGCAGCGCCATTCTTGCCGGTATCGAACAGGCCGTTGCCGATGGAGTTGACGTCATTAACTACTCCGTTGGTGCACCGCCGGAGAAGGGCGTTGCGCTGTCGGCGGTTGATGAGGCCTTCCTCGGCGCAAGCAATGCCGGTGTTTTTGTTGCCGCCGCAGCGGGAAATTCCGGGCCGCGTGAGGGAACAGTGAGCAATACAGCTCCCTGGGTGACAACCGTTGCGGCAACAACGCAGACCGTTGATGAGGCGACCGTTCGTTTGGGTGAGCGTCAGGCGATGCCCGGGGCATCAATCAGTGTTCCTCGCGGGGAATCAATCCGCGGTCCGCTCCTGCTTGCTCCGTTTGTTGGACACGGAAACCGGGCCATCTCGTGTGCGCCGAATACCCTCACCGAGGGCGAAGCGCAGGGCGGAATCATCGTGTGTGAACGTAACGGCAAAACCTCTTTGACGCAGATGGCCGCCGAGGTGAAGCGGGTGGGTGGCCGTGGCCTTGTTGCGCTTAACGTTGATGACAGGCCAACCGAAGTGGGCGATTTTGGCGTCCCGACGGTGAACCTGTCCGTGCGATATCGAACAAGCGTGAAGCGTGCCGCCTCCGAGGGCGAGCCAACAGCTACCCTGCAACAGGGCAATACGACCAGCATGAAAACTGAGCAAGGCGCAGACGTTCGCAGCGACTCGTCGCGTGGGCCGGCGCACGGCGCGACAGCTGATGTTCTCAAGCCGGATCTGTCTGCGCCGGGGACCGGGATTTTCTCGGCCTCGTCAGCGGCACAGGGAGCCAAGCCCCATGCCGCGGCCATGTCCGGCACCTCCATGGCTGCGCCACATGTCGCTGGCCTCGCCGCGCTTCTTCTCGCACGCACACCGTCGCTGACTCCCGCGGTGATCAAATCAACGCTCATGACAACGGCGTTGCCAACGCTGGGCTCGACAGATGGCCCCGCGTCGGCTCTTGCCCAGGGCAGTGGGCTGGTTGACGCGCACGCCATTCTGACCCCTGGTCTGGTTTTTGATGCGGGCGCGGATGACTGGGCAGGGTTCAAGGCGGGGCGCGGGCTCATCGAGGAGGACGCGCTTCCGGATGGGGTCGAACCGCTCAGCGGGTCGGAGTTGAACCTGCCCTCCGTTGCGGTGAGCGAGGTCACCATGCCGCGTACCGTGACGCGAACGGTGACGGCGCAGACAGCGGGTACCTATCGGCTTGACGAGAAAGCTCCCGACGGGTTTGAGCTGTTGGTGTCGCCAACCCAGATGACGCTTGCGGAGGGGGAGAGCGCGCGTGTGACGGTGACGGTCCGTCGCTCTGACGCTCCATTTGGGGAGTACCGATCGGGGGAGATCACCTGGTCGGGGCCATCAGGAATACACGGGACGATGCCGGTCGCGGCACGGGCCGTTGAGGTATCCGTGCCCGCGCGCGTGACTGGAGCGGTCACAGATGCGGAGACGACCTTCCCTGTCCAGATGTCAGCCGGGGTTGACAGCAGCACAACCGCGTCAGGACTAACCGCGTTGACCCCGGTTCGGGCGAAGGACGCCGACGCGAGTGCGCCAACGGCACACGGTGGTCCGGATACCGTGACGGACACTCCGATCGCCGTGCCTCGCGATGTTGTGGCTGCACGGCTGGCCGTGGGTGACGTTGATCCAGGGGTCGAGGCACGAATTGAGCTGTATCGCTTGAACGACCTGGCTGAGCCGGTCGCGAGTTGGTCCGCAGACACTGACGGCGTGATTGATGTGTTGGCGCCACCGGCCGGAAAATATGTGCTTCGAACAGTGGTCACCCGGGGGACCGGTGATGTCACCGTCATGCAGGCCTGGGCACGGGAGGGGCGCGGGGCACAGGGCACAACCTTTGCCGTTGATGATTCCGAGCTGCATGGGCGTGACGCCTCAGAGCGCACAGTCCGCGTGGACTGGACGGGCGCTGACCCGGCAACGCGGTATGTGGCTGCGGTCAGATTCGGTTCCGCTGGCCCGTTGACGATCGTTGGACTTGAACCACAGGACTAACCCAACAACTCGGGCGGTGACACTGCGCATATGCAGTGCCACCGCCCGAGTGGTGTTCGGCGGTCGCGGACGGCGACGCCGGGGTGAGAAAACTAGCTGCAGACAGCGCTGAGGTCGTCAGCCATGGTTGCGGAGTCAGCAATGAGGGTCTGGAGGTTCTCCATCGCGTCAGCGTTGGTCGGGTCCTCGCTGAGGATCTTGGTGTTTTCGGTGAGGGTG
>JBQELM010000111.1:0-6524 GCA_052103915.1 Mycetocola sp.
TCCATTCCCGTGATGGCAAAGTCCCGCATTGGACACTTTGTTGAGGCACAGGTTCTGCAGCAGCTCGGTGTTGACTACATCGATGAGTCAGAGGTTCTGAGCCCAGCCGACTACATCAACCACATCGACAAGTGGAACTACACGGTTCCCTTTGTCTGTGGTGCAACCCACCTGGGTGAGGCTCTGCGTCGTATCACCGAGGGTGCGGCCATGATTCGCTCCAAGGGCGAGGCCGGCACGGGTGACGTGTCGGAGGCCACCAAGCACATCCGCACGATCACGGCTGAGATCAACCGTCTTCGTTCAATGACCAAGGATGAGCTGTACGTTGCGGCTAAGGACCTCCAGGCTCCGTACGAGCTTGTTGCCGAGATCGCCGAGACCGGCAAGCTGCCCGTTGTGCTGTTCACCGCTGGTGGCGTTGCAACTCCGGCCGATGCGGCCATGATGATGCAGCTGGGTGCCGACGGCGTGTTTGTTGGTTCGGGAATCTTCAAGTCGGGTAACCCGGCTGAGCGTGCAGCCGCCATCGTGAAGGCGACGGCGTTCTACGACGACCCCGCCGTGATTGCTGAGGCCTCCCGCGGTCTGGGCGAGGCCATGGTTGGTATCAACGTTGCCGACCTCCCTGCTCCGCACCGTCTCGCTGAGCGTGGCTGGTAGTCCGGCCCTGAAAATTGGCGTCCTCGCCCTCCAGGGTGACGTCCGCGAGCACATCGCGGTCGTCACCCGGTTGGGTGCCGTCGCCGTTCCTGTTCGCCGTCCGGCGGAACTGGCTGAGGTTGATGGCCTCATCATTCCCGGCGGCGAGTCGAGCGTGATGGACAAGCTGACCCGGATTTTCGGGATGCGTGATCCATTGCGTGACGCCATCGCCGCTGGTCTGCCGGTGTATGGGACCTGCGCTGGCCTGATCATGCTGTCCGACCGAGTTGACGACGCGATTGTTGGGCAACTCACGCTGGGCGGCCTGGACATCACAGCACGTCGCAATGCTTTCGGCAATCAACTTGACTCGTTTGAAACCGATCTTCTGATTCCGGAGCTGGGGGAGAGCCCCGTCCATGCGGTCTTCATCCGCGCTCCGATTGTCGCCGAGGTTGGCGCAAACGCAACCGTTCTCGCTGCACTTGAGGATGGGCGTGTTGTTGCCGTTGAGCAGGGCAATCTGCTCGCCACATCGTTCCACCCCGAGGTCACCGGCGATAGCCGATTCCACGAGCTGTTCCTGAGCCGCGTCGCGCAGCACATCAACCAGCCCGTTTGAAGCCTCGTAGAATAGTCAGCACTTTCCACTAGCAGTTAAGGGAGCACATGTCCGGTCACTCCAAGTGGGCAACGACCAAGCACAAAAAAGCTGTCATCGATCAGCGTCGTGCCAAGTCGTTTGCCAAGCTCATCAAGAACATTGAGGTCGCCGCAAAGATCGGCGGAGCCGACCTGGCCGGTAACCCGACTCTTCAGGACGCCATTCAGAAGGCTAAGAAGACCTCGGTTCCGAACGACAACATTGACCGCGCCGTCAAGCGCGGTGCTGGTCTGACCGGTGAGGTCATCGACTACACCAACATCATGTACGAGGGCTACGCGCAGAACGGTGTTGCCCTGATGATCGAGTGTCTGACGGACAACAAGAACAGGGCAGCCGCCGAGGTTCGTACGGCAATGAGCCGCAACGGTGGCACCATGGCCGACCCCGGTTCCGTTGCCTACAACTTCGCCCGCAAGGGTCTGATCGTTGTCCAGGCCGAGGGCCTGACCGAGGATGACGTTCTTGCCGCTGTCCTCGAGGCTGGTGCAGAAGAGGTCACCCGCGAGGGAGACACCTTTGAAATTGTCACGGACACCGCTGACCTGGTTGGTGCTCGCACAGCATTGCAGGACGCTGGAATCGACTACGACTCCGCTGATGTTGCGTTTGTGCCGAACCTCAAGGTTGAGGTGGACGCTGAAACCGCTCGCAAGGTCCTCAAGCTGATCGACGCTCTGGAGGACAGCGATGACGTCCAGAACATCTACAGCAACTTTGACCTGACGCCGGAGGCGCAGGCAGAGCTAGAAAACGACGACGCCGAGTAGTAACTCGTGCACCGACGTATCCTCGGCATCGACCCCGGCCTGACCAGGTGCGGGGTCGGTGTCATTGAGGTTGGTCCCGATCGGCGCGCACATCTGGTGCACTATGGCGTTATCCGGAGTTCAACCGATGCGCCCATTGAGCAGCGGCTGCTCACGATCGGGGCGGGTATCGCCGAGGCTCTTGACACCTATTCGCCTACGGCTGTCGCGGTAGAGCGTGTTTTTGCTCAGCAGAATTTGAGCACCGTGATGGGCACGGCGCAGGTGAGCGGGCTCGCCCTCTACTCGGCCGCGTCGCGGGGGATCCCGGTTGCGCTGCACACACCGAGTGAGGTGAAGGCAGCGGTCACGGGGTACGGATCGGCGGAGAAACGTCAGGTGCAGACCATGGTCGCCAAGATTCTTCGCCTTGACGAACTTCCCAGCCCCGCTGATGCTGCCGATGCCCTCGCGCTGGCGATCTGCCATTCGTGGCGTGGCGGAGCGAACCCGATCGCCGGTGCGGGTGACGCGGGAACAGCAGAGACACCCGCGCAGCGTGCATGGCGCGCGGCGGAGAAGGCATCGTCGGTGGCACGCCGTAGGCTTGAACGGTGATCTCCTCTCTGACCGGTACGGTCCAGTCCGCAGCCGGCTCTCTGCTCGTCATCGACGTCGGTGGGGTCGGTTACGCCGTCCATGCCACGCCTGCGCACGTCCTGAGCCTCAGGGTCGGGGGCGCGGCGACGGTTTTCACCGAGTTGATCGTGCGCGAGGATTCGCTCACTCTCTTTGGTTTTGAAGATCTCGATCGCGTTGACCTGTTTAGGATCCTGATCGGTGTGACAGGGGTTGGCCCCAAATCTGCGCTTGGCATTCTTGCTGAGCTCACGCCGGGGGACATTCATCGCGCTGTTCTGGCCGAGGACGCCAAACCGTTCACCAGGGTCAGTGGGATTGGCCCGAAAACGGCGAAACTGATTGTGGTGTCCCTGGCGGGCAAACTGAGTGCGTTCCAGCAGGACGTCGCTCCCGCTCGTGAGATTTCTGCACCAGCTGAGGACGAGATCATTGACGCCCTCGTGTCGCTCGGCTGGTCCGATCGTGATGCCCGTCCCGCCCTGATGGCGGTGCTGGCCGATCACCCATCCATCGCTCCGGACGATACGGCCGCTCTGCTCAGGCTGACTCTTGTGTCGCTGAGCTCGCGTGGGCGTGGAGGTCGTGCATGAGCGACGACGTGACCGACCCCTACGCGGGTTCCGCGGCAGAGATCGCGTTTGAGGGTGCGCTGCGACCCTCGTCGCTGGCTGAATTTGTTGGCCAGACCAAGGTCAGGGGCCAGCTGGAGCTTCTGCTGAAAGCCGCGACGATTCAGGGCAGGACCCCCGATCATATTCTTCTTGCGGGTCCTCCAGGGCTCGGCAAGACAACGCTGTCGATGATTGTGGCAGAGGAGACCAACAAGCCACTCCGGATGTCGAGCGGACCGGCCATTCAGCATTCGGGTGACCTGGCTGCGGTCCTGTCCAGCCTGATGCCGGGTGAGGTGCTCTTTATCGACGAGATTCATCGCATGGCGCGTTCTGCGGAAGAGATGCTCTATCTGGCCATGGAGGATTTCCGGATTGACATCATGGTCGGAAAGGGAGCCGGCGCCACCTCTGTGCCGCTTGACCTCGCTCCCTTCACTCTTGTTGGTGCCACCACACGGTCGGGACTGCTACCCAACCCGTTGCGTGACCGTTTTGGCTTCACCGCTCACCTTGAGTTTTATGCGACCGACGAGCTTGTCCAGGTGGTCTCGCGCGCCGCGGATCTTCTTGGAGTGGATATCTCGGCCGACGGCGTCTACGAGATTGCTTCGCGCAGTAGAGGGACACCGCGTATCGCTAACCGTCTGCTTCGACGGGTCCGCGACTACGCACTTGTGCACTCGGGCGTTGCCGACGTGGAGGCGGTCAAAGCAGCACTTGAGCTGTACGAGGTAGATCCGCGCGGACTCGACCGGCTTGACCGAGCGGTCATGGAGACCCTGCTGCGGCGCTTCTCCGGCGGTCCGGTTGGTCTTGGCACGCTATCGATGTCCGTGGGTGAGGAAGCCGAAACCGTTGAGAGTGTTGTTGAGCCGTTCCTGGTCAGGGCAGGATTAATTGCCCGCACACCGCGGGGACGGGTAGCGACACGAGACGCATGGGACCACTTCGACCTGGTTCCGCCCGGAGACAAAACAGACTAGGTCGTTCATACGTTGGAGGGGACGCAGCACAGTGCGCGCGGGGGAGCGTGCCATATACTTCACACAGGCCCCAACCGAACCCACCAACGCCGCATATGCGGCTCGAAAGGCTCCCCTCCTCTTATGGACATCATGCAGTACGCCATGCTGGCGATCCTCGCCGTTCTGATCTTCTTCATGTTCCGCAACGGACAGAAGCGCAAGCGTGACCTCGCCGCCCTTCGGGCGACCATCGTTCCCGGTGCAACCGTCATGACCAACTTTGGTCTTTTTGGCACCGTTGAGTCGATCAATGAGGAAGAGAACCGCACCCAGCTGGAGATCGCTCCCGGCGTTGTTGTTGGGGTTCACAGCCAGGCAATCGCACGTGTTGTTGACGAGCAGGTCCCTGCCGATGACATCATCGGCACCCCGGCAGAGGCGATTGACGCCGCGCCGGAGACTGACGACAACGACAAGAAGAACTAGACCCCTGACGGCCCCGCGGGGCCGCTGTGAAGAGAACTGAGCATTCGTGGCACAGAAATCGTCCACGCCTGTCCGCCGGGCGAAGAAGACACTGACATGGCTCGTGGCGATCACCGCCGCGCTGTCCGCAGCACTGGTAGCCGGGGTGGTGTGGGGGTCTGCAACCTGGGCCCCCAAGCTTGCCCTTGACCTTGAGGGTGGAACCCAGGTCATTCTTTCGGCAAAACTGTCCGAGGGGCAGCAGGTCAGCCAAGACCAGTTGAACCAGGCAGTGAGCATCATCCGTCAGCGCGTCGACGCGTCGGGTGTTTCTGAAGCCGAGATCAGCACGCAGGGTGCAAGCAACATCATTGTTTCCGTGCCGGGCGAAATTGATGAGGCAACGCGCGAGCGTATCGAGAAGTCGGCACAGCTGCAGTTCCGCCCGGTCATCGCGACAAGCACACCGGCGAACAGCTTTGTTGGTGAAGACCAGGTTGAGACGCCGTACCCGACTCCTGATGACTCGTTGGCCTCGACCCCGTCCGCTGAGCCGACCAACGCGAGCGACCCGTCGTGGATCACCGATCGACTCGCTGCCGAGTTCCTGGCCTACAGCTGCGACAACCCGACCGATGCAGCCGATGTTGGTGACGCTCCGGCAGACCAGCCGCTCATCACCTGTGAGGCTAACGGCTCGGCCAAGTACATTCTTGGACCGGTTGAGCTGACCGGTGACGCCATCACCGATGCCACCGCCGGTATCCAGTCCAACTCGCAGGGTGCAAGCACCGGCGTCTGGGGCGTCAACATTGTTCTTGACGGACAGGGCACCGAGGTTTTTGCTGACATCAGCCAGCGCCTGTACGGTGCTGAGGCTCCGCAGAACCAGTTCGCGTTTGTGCTTGACGGCTCGGTGCTGTCGGCTCCGAGCATGAACGGATTGATCACCAACGGAAAGCCGAGCATTACCGGTTCCTTCACACAGGACACCGCTCAGGCACTGGCCGACCAGCTGAAGTACGGTGCGCTTCCGATCAGCTTCACCGTTCAGTCCTCCGACACCATCTCAGCGACGCTGGGTGAATCGCAGCTGCAGATCGGTTTGATCGCCGGTCTGATCGGTTTGATCCTGGTTGTCATCTACACGCTGTTCCAGTACCGGCTGCTCGGCTTTGTCACGATCGCCTCGCTGGTCGTGGCGGGTGTGCTTACCTATCTGGCAATTGCTCTGCTGTCCTGGCGTGAGGGTTATCGACTGTCGCTTGCCGGTGTGGCCGGTTTGATTGTGGCAATTGGTTTCACCGCTGACTCGTTCATCGTCTACTTCGAACGTATTCGAGATGAGCTGCGTGATGGTCGTGGCCTCGAGTCCGCGGTTGAGGCGGGCTGGAAGCGCGCAAAGCGGACCATTTTTGCGTCAAAGGCCGTCAACCTGCTGTCCGCCGTTGTTCTCTACGTTCTTGCCGTTGGTAACGTTCGTGGGTTCGCGTTCACACTTGGTGTGACAACGATCATCGACGTCATCGTCGTGTTCCTCTTCACCCACCCGATGATGCAGGTGCTTGCCAAGACACGATTCTTCTCCAGCGGTCACCCGGCGACAGGGCTTGACCCGAACGCGCTTGGCGCCATCTACCGTGGTCGCGCACAGTTCAGGACACCGGACATGTCGGTGTCCGGTGCGAAGAAGCGCAGCTCAAGCAAGGAAGCCCACAAGCGTCAGACAATTGCGGAGCGTAAAGCCGCGGAGCTGGGCGATACCGTCTCAGAGAATGGG
>JBQELM010000112.1:0-6509 GCA_052103915.1 Mycetocola sp.
CGGCCAAGCTCGCGTATTGTCGAAGAGTCGTCGGTTTTCGAATCGGCAACACCATCATGGGGTCCCACCCCCGCTGTCCTCCATGATGTGAACCCGAACCAACAAGGCAGAGCCGGTGAGCCGGTGGGATCTGGAGGCATTCAACCCGTGGCAACAAGCTCTGACTCCGCCCGCACCCAGGGCAGTGACGATGGCACTTCAGTAGACCCCTCAGCACACACGCCCCTGACCCGGCGCCAGCTCCGTGAGCTTCGCCAGGCGCAGGAGGCGCGCTCGGCTGAGCAGTCGTCTGCTGCAGCAGCCGTTGCACCCGTTCCCGACCGTTCCGACGCGGTCACCGCACCCACAGTGACTGACGGCGACCCGGCCTCGTCGCACCCCCAGACCCCTGCGCTTCCCTCTGAGATCAGTCCTCACGACGCCGTCCACTCACTGGACACACGTCCGTTTGAGACGAATCCGCGTGTCGGCGTTGCACCCCGAAGTCGCGCCGCGGCTCCGGCCGGTCCGCGTTCGGCTCGTGGCGTTGACAGCGTTGTTCAGCCTGTCTTGCCCACCCGACGTCGGTCGCACAGCGCCGCGGGCGTGTCGGGGGGAGTCAGCTCAGGCACGGTGGCTAAAGCCAAGAAGTCCATTAAGACGAGCCTGATCGTTGGTCTTGCGGTTCCCGGTCTCTTCGCGACGGCTGCGCTTCCCGCCTACGCCCTCGATGGCGACGGTGCAGTTGCGGACGCCAGGGCTAACCTGGGGTCGATTGCCCAGAGCCAGTCGCTTTCCGTGTCGGCCCAGGCCGCTCCCGTTGACCTCGACGGTGACGAATACGGGATGTCGAACTCCGCTGACGAGGTAGCCGCGACTGCGGCCGGAACCGGCACCTACGACTCTGCAGCTGCTCTTGAGGACTACCTGAACGCCTCGGACCAGGGGTGGTGGCGTCCGCTTCCCGGACCGATCACGTCGCCCTACGGCCCCCGTAACCTCATTTGCAACTCGGTTGGTTGCTCCAACTCGATCCATGAGGGCATTGACTTTGGTAATGACTGCGGAACCCCGATCCGGGCTGTTTCCGACGGCAAGGTCACCTTTGTTGGCAACGCCGGTGGGTTTGGAAACCGCGTCATCATCGAGCACGACGACGAAGACGGCCAGACGCTTGAGTCCGTGTACGGACACATCCTGACCGGCTCAACCGTTGTGCAGATTGGTGATGAGGTTTCCGGTGGTGAGGTCATCGCAGAGGTGGGTGCAACCGGTGTTGTCAGCGGATGCCACCTTGACCTCAAGATCATGCTTGACGGTGAAACCACCGACCCCGACCCGTTCCTGGTCGGCAAGGGTGTGACCGTCTAACACGCACGCTGTGGACGACGCCGCGGAGACGCGACGGACCCACCGCTCAGAGTTCAGGGCCCCTCCGGTAAACGGAGGGGCCCTGAATTTTCAGCGCAAACGGATCTCAGCGTTAGAGGTCAGCGTGCAACTGCCAGATCTGCTCTCCTGTTGACGCCCAACTGTAGGCCCGAGCCCGGTCGGCTCCCACGATGGAAAGCTCATCCCGACGGGCTTTGTCTCCGAGAAGGTCAGAAATGGCTGTGGCAAGGCGGGAAGCAAAGCCGTCTCCTTCCAGGGCCACAACCTCTGCGGAGCCACCAGCGATCTCGCACAGTGACGCGTCGTCAGACATCACAACGGGCGTACCAAAGGTGAACGCCTCCAGGGCGGGGAGCCCAAAACCGACGGCACGCGACGGCAGGATGAAGGCGTCAGCCCTGTCGTACAGCACGGCAAGGTCAGCATTACTCACGCGTCCAAGCGCGGTCACCCGTGAGGCGGACACACCCGTCTGTGTCATAACCGACTCAAGCGTGACATCGTTCCAGGACTCGCCACCCACAATCAGGAGCGATACGTCTGCAAGCTCCGGCTCGGCAAGAGCCGCAATCAGATCGGTCAGGCCGCGGCGGGGATCAAGGTCACCCTGCGCCAGAATGTAGCGCTCGGGAAGAGAGAGCCGCTGCGCGCGCCACTCGGCGTCAACGGGAAGGGTAAGCGTGGGGGAGGCCCCGTGCTCGATCACCCTCACCCTGTCGCCAAACGCCACAATTTCAGCCAGCTGGGCTGCAACGGCGTGACTGGGAACAATCACCGCATCAGCAAACTTTTTGGCTCGACGGAGCATGGCCTTCTGCCAGGCAACCTCAGAGCTGTGCAGCGATTTGGGGTGCGTCCACGCCAGCGTGTTGTGAATCGTCACCACAGACTGGGCGCTCTCGTAGCGGCGATCGTGCTTACGCAGCGGCGCAAGGAGGTCGGGTGCGTGCAGCATCCCAGGAGCGATACCGGTCGCCAAACCCAGCTGCCACGCGGTGCGCAGTTCACGATGCGGGAGGGACGAAACGTGAACCTCACTGAGTCCGGGCAGCCGGTCACGAAGCACCGCCGAGGAGTCGGCTCCTGAGGCAGAAACGATTCCCTCAACAGTGCATCCGCGCGGAGCAGAGGCGATCAGTGCACGGGTGAGTTCCTCTGCGTACCGTGAGACGGAGGTTGGCTGCTCAACACCCAGCCGGTCAAGGACAACGCGGAGAACGGCGCTCATGCGGTCTGGCCTGACAGCTCGGGGCCGTGCACGGCACCGGTGCGGACCGCATCATCAAGCGCCTCCCGCCAGGGCCTCATGGGCTCAAGACCGATCGCTGACCACGCATCGTGTCCAAGAACGGAATACGCCGGACGTGGAGCCGGACGTGTAAATGCGGCGCTTGTGGTCGGAAGCACACGATCTGCGTCAAGACCGGCCTGTTCAAAAACAGCCCGGGCAAAACCAAACCAGGTGGTCTCGCCCGCGTTTGTTCCGTGATAGATGCCCGCGGGGGTGCCAACGGAAATCAGCCGACCAATCTGCGCCGCAAGATCGGCCGTCCAGGTGGGTTGACCACGCTGGTCATCAACAACCTGAACCGTGTCACGGTTGGCCGCGAGCGTGAGCATGGTGCGTGCAAAATTGGGGCCGCCGGCTCCGTAGAGCCACGCCGTGCGAACGATGGCCACGCCATCGGGGTGGGCGTCAATTGCGGCGCGCTCTCCGGCAGCCTTGGTCCGTCCGTAGGCGCTCACCGGCTCTCGTTCGGCGTCTTCCGGGTACGGAGAGTGAGCTGTTCCGGAAAAAACGTAGTCGGTTGACAGCTGAATCAGCCGGGCACCGGTCTGACGTGCAGCCTCGGCGAGTACCTGAGGGCCGGTGGCGTTGACGGCATAGGCCGAATCCTCATCCGTCTCTGCATCATCCACCTTCGTATACGCCGCAGCGTTAATGATGATGTTGTGACCGGCAACGGCACGGGCAACAGCGGCTGCGTCGGTGATATCGAGCTCGGATCTGCTGAGCGCAGTCAGGCGGTGATCGCCAAGAACGTGAACAAGGTCCTGACCGAGCATCCCGCCCGCGCCGGTGATGAGTATGCGCCCCATGAATCCCTCCGTATGGTCACACGACCATGCATTCTGGTTAGACGTGTTCAATTCTAGTTGTTTTGACCGTGTCAGCCGTTGGTCCCTCACCGTGCTGAGCAGGAGTTTCCGTTGTGCGCGTTGACCAGCCAGCGCTGACTAAAGAGTCCCGCTCTGAGCAAAGCCGTCAACCAGGAGGACAGCTTCGCCGCGTTCAGCGGAGGCGGCCAGATCAACCCTGGCGGTGATGCTCCAACCGTGCTCGCCATCAGGGTCGTCGATGATCTGCCTGACCAGCCAGTCCTGCGGCCGATGCTCCACAACAAACAGCCCTGGTCCACGCGCTGCCGGTCCAGTGTTGATGCTTGAGTATTCGTCCCAGTACCCGGCGGCGGCGTCTGCCCATCGGTCAGCGGTCATGCCCGACGCCGAGTCAAGCGACCCAAGCGTCTCGTAGTCGTCCCGATCAAGCAGCAGCACACGACGGAACATCTCGTTTCTGACCATGACGGTGAACGCAACGGGACTGTCGAGCACGCTGCGTGGTCGCACCGTTACCTCGTCGCGAACGGCAACAACGGCGTCTGGATCAGAGAGCTGCTCCCACTCGTCCAGCAGGCTCGAATCGGTCTGCGAGACAACCTCGCCAAGCCAGCTAATGAGTTCGGCCAGAGCCTCGCTTTTCTTGTCATCAGGAATTGTCTGCCGCAGCGCCCTGAATGCGTCGGAGAGGTAACGAAGGAGAACTCCCTCCGAACGCTGGATCCCGTGGAACGATACGTACTCGCCAAACGTCATGGCGCGCTCATACATCTCACGGACAACTGACTTTGGTTGGAGTTCCTGGTCGCCCACCCACGGGGACGCAGCTCTGTACTCCTCAAACGCGGCGGTGAGGAGCTCCTCCAGCGGTTTGGGGTAGGTGATCTGCTCAATCAGTTCCATGCGGGTGTCGTAGTCAACCCCATCGGCCTTCATCGCCTGGATGGCCTCGCCCCGTGCACGGTGCTCCTGGGACATCAGGATGGGACGGGGATTATCCAGCGTTGACTCACTGATGGAGACGATGTCTAGCGCATACTCAACCCGGCGGGGGTCGGAGTCCGGGATCGGCTCAATAAGTTCAAAGGCGGCAAGAGCAAACGGGGACAACGGCTGGTTGAGGGCAAACCCCGGCTGAACGTCAACGGTGACCTCAAAGCCCACCTCGCCGGAGGGGCGCGTTGCCCTGACCACAACACCGGATCGAAGCAATGCCTGCACGATTCGGATGGTCTGGATGGCGAGTGCTCGCTGCCGATGTCTCGGCTCGTGGTTGTCAAAAACGAGGGCGCGCAAAATGCTGAAAGCATCACCTCCGCGCGCGATGACGGCAAGAACCATGGCGTGTGACACACGCATCTGCGAGACCAGGGTTTCCGGTGCTTTGGTGATCAGGCGCTCGAAGGAGGGCTCGCCCCAGCTGACAAAGCCGTCCGGAGCTTTCTTGCGCACGATCTTGCGCTTCTTTTTGGGATCGTCCCCGGCCTTCTGGATGGCCTTCAGATTGTCGATCTCGTGCTCGGGCGCTTGAACGATCACGCTCCCTGCCGTGTCAAAGCCAGCGCGACCGGCTCGTCCCGCAATCTGGTGAAACTCCCTCGCGCTGAGCTGACGCATGCGGGTTCCGTCGTACTTGGTCAGTGCGGTGAACAGAACGCTTCGGATGGGGACGTTGATTCCGACACCAAGGGTGTCAGTGCCACAGATGATGGGGAGCAGGCCATCCTGGGCCAGCCGCTCCACCAGTCGTCGGTACTTCGGCAGCATGCCAGCGTGGTGGACGCCAACACCCAAGCGGAGCAGGCGGTTCAGACTGGTGCCAAAGCCGGAACTGAACCGGAAGCCGGCGATGGATTCACCGATCTTGTCGCGTGCTGCGCGACTAACCAGCCCCATTCCCGCCAGTCCCTGTGCACGTTCCAGAGCCTGAGCCTGAGAAAAGTGCACGATATACACCGGTGCACGCTGCGTATGCATGAGCTCGTCAACGGTCTCATGGACGGGCGTTGTGGCGTATTCAAAGCTCAGCGGAACGGGGCGTTCCACACCGGTGACCTCTGCGGTGTCACGACCGGTCCGTCGGCTGAGGTCGTCCGCCAGTTCGGTGACGTCGCCCAGCGTGGCCGACATGAGGAGGAACTGGGCGTGCGGCAGTGTCAGCAGCGGCACCTGCCAGGCCCACCCGCGATCGGGGTCTCCGTAGTAGTGGAACTCGTCCATAACAACGGATCCAACCGGGGTGTCCTCGCCCAGTCGGAGAGAGAGGTTGGCCAGGATTTCTGCCGTGCAGCAGATAATCGGTGCGTCGGGGTTGACCGAGGAATCTCCGGTCATCATGCCCACGTTGGCGGCACCAAAAATGTCAACGAGGGCAAAAAACTTCTCCGACACCAGCGCCTTGATGGGCGCCGTGTAATAGCTGCGTTCGCCGCGCGCGATCGAGACAGCGTGGGCCGCAATCGCGACCATGGACTTGCCGGTGCCGGTTGGGGTGGACAGGATCACATTGTTCCCGGACACCAGCTCAATTGCGGCTTCCTCCTGGGCGGGGTAGAGCGTGAGACCTCTCCCGTTTGCCCAGGATTCAAAGGCGTCAAAAATCTGATCGGGGTCGGTGATGCCGGACAGCTGCTCGCTGAAGGCGCTCATGCTTGCACTCGCGACCGTCGGTGCCGCGTAAACCGGCGGGTGATGCCCCACCCCGTGACGCGGAGCATGGCCTCGGCCACAATAGCGCCACTCATTTTGGAGTGACCCCGTTGCCGTTCCCTGAAGATGATGGGGTGTTCAACGATTCCAAAACCAGCGTCAAGTGTCTCCAACGTCATGCCGACCTGGAAGACGTAACCGTGAGCGTGCACCTCGTCGAAGTTGATCGCTCGGAGCGTTTCTGCCGTGTACACCCGGAATCCGGCCGTGGCGTCCTTCACCTGAATGCCGAGCACAGCCCTGACGTACCTGTTTCCGCCTCGACTGAGCAGCTCGCGTCGCCGCGGCCAGTCTTCGATACCCCCACC
>JBQELM010000113.1:0-6502 GCA_052103915.1 Mycetocola sp.
GGCAGAGCGAGGTAGGCGTGGCGATGGCGGCGGCGAGCGTTGCCGAGGGCATTGCTGAGCTTGTCGCATCGTGGACAGAGGTGGGCGATGATGCCGCAGAGCCAATCGGTGACGATTCCGCGGTGCCAGAAGCCGGTGACGACGGCGCGAGCGCACTCACACCGGGGTCGCACAGTGCTGCGGTGAGTGCATCCGATCTGGACACAGACGAGGGGATTCGGGCGGCGCGTGAACGGACCGCGGCGGCGCTGAGTCTGGTCGCTGAGTCGGCTCGTCGCCACGCCACCGCTGAGACGGAGCTGGCGCGGTGCGACGCCAGGGCGCAAGCGATCGCCTCGGAGATGGCCGCAGTACAGAACGATGCCGAGCGGGCCGCGGTTCGGCGTGCGGAAGCGGCGGAGCGCAGAACCTCGCTTGAGGCGCGGATCGATCGGGTCCGTGCTGAGGCTGGATCGCTTGCTGAGCTCCGTACACAGCTGCGTGATCGGCGTGACTGCTTGACCGCGCATGCCGAGGCATCCCGCGTGGTGGTTGCTGCTCGGGCCCGGCACACGCAGTCGTCGCGTGCGGTGGAGGCGGCCCTGGCGGCAAGTGATTTTGACACGCTCGCTGAGGCCGTCGCCTCGCTTGTTTCCGCCGGTGTCCTGAGCGAGCTCACCCGTCTTGTGTCGGAGGACACCACAGAGGGAGCCGTTGTTGCTCAGGCTCTCGCTGACCTGGGGGACGTGCCAGAGCCGCAGGACGGACGTGTTGCTGAGGCTGAGGCTGCCACGATCGCGGCGAGCGAGGCGCGGGACGTCGCTGTTCAGGCTGCCGCCCGTCTGGATGAGCTGAGCGGCCAGGTGGCAGACCGGGCGACCAGGCTCAGGGCTGATGCGAGCCGGGCCGCGGACGCGTTGCAGCGTGGACGCGTGGTGACCCAGCTGTCCAACACCGTGTCCGGACGGCTGCCCAACACAAAGCGAATGCGTCTGGAGAGTTTTGTGCTCGCCGGAGAGCTTGAGCTCATTGTCGCCGCTGCAAACGTGCGGCTTGAAGTCATGACCTCTGGGCGCTTCCGCCTGGTCCACGACGATGAGCCGGGGTACAAGAATGCCAGGGCAGGGCTGGGGCTTGCCATTGAGGACGCTCACACCGGGCGGTCGCGGAGCACCAGGTCGCTGTCCGGAGGGGAATCGTTCCTCGCGTCGCTGGCGTTGGCGCTTGGCCTGGCCGAGGTGGTGACCGCTCGGTCGGGTGGAGTCCGTCTTGACACGCTGTTCATCGACGAGGGCTTTGGGTCGCTTGACGCACACACCCTTGAGATTGCGATGGCAACCCTGGATGGGCTGAGAAGCGGCGGGCGAACGGTTGGCGTGATCTCTCACGTTGGCTCGATGATTGAGCAGATCCCCGCCACCGTCCGTGTCCGTGCCAGGCCTGCGGGCGATAGCGTTATCGAGGTGTCTGGCCTGTAGCCGTCGGTCGTGGGGCTTCGGGGCGTTTATTCACCCTTCTGCTTTACCCTGAGCGCATGACGACACTCCTCGCCCAGGACAGTTCTGTGCCGCTGGACGGAATTGCGGGGTGGGCGGTGTCACTGATGGAGGCGCTGGGGGAGCCCGGTGCCGGGCTCGCGGTTGCGCTGGAGAACCTGTTTCCACCGCTGCCGAGCGAAATCATCCTTCCTCTTGCCGGCTTTTCTGCCAGTCAGGGGACGCTCCAGCTCATCCCCACGATCGCCTGGACGACGGCGGGCTCCATTATTGGAGCGCTTGCGCTGTACCTGCTCGGCGTTGTTCTTGGTGAGGAGAGACTGCGCGCGATTGCCCGTCGCCTTCCGCTGGTGAACGAGAGCGACATCACGAAGACGCAGGCCTGGTTTGAACGCCACGGGTCGAAGGCCGTGTTTTTTGGGCGGATGATCCCCATTTTCCGAAGCCTGATCTCCATTCCGGCCGGACTGACGCGGATGCCGCTTCCCCGATTCCTGATTCTCACGGGGCTGGGCAGTCTGATCTGGAACAGCGTCTTTGTTGGTGCTGGCTTTGTTCTCGGCGAGAACTGGATGATCGTGGAGGAGTACGCGGGCGTGTTCCAGAAAGTTGTCATCGCCGCGGTTGTGCTTGGGGTGGGGTGGGGCGTCTGGAAGCTTGTTCGACGTCGCCAGGCCGCTCACAAGGCGCTGAATCGGCCGGACGAGGAGAACGGCAGTAGTTCGGCCCCATCCTGACCGTCTCTGTGTCCCAATACCGTCCCGGTGTCCCAATACCGCAGCGGTCGTCCCGGTCTCACAGCGGTCGTCCCTGTGAGCCGGCGCCTCGGCGTCTTAGAGCCCGTGTCCTGCCTGGTTCCTGGTTTCACGAATCAGCAGCCAGATCAGGTACACCCCGCCGAGGCACACGGTGACCAGGCCAACCGGCACAGGTTTGAGGCCGGATGAGAGCATCAGCGACAGCAGCTGAGCTGCCGAGAGTAGTGCCGCTCCCATGGCAGCGCTGCTGGGCAGATCAACCCCCGCACGTCGATCGATCCGGCGCGCAAGTTGAGGGGCAACGAGTGCGATGAAGCTGATGGGACCGGCGGCGGCTGTGACCAGGGCGACGGTCGCCACGCCCACAATGATGAGAAGGAGCCGGGCCCGACCCGGCCGTATCCCCAGGCTGGCCGCCGCATCGTCCCCGAGCTCCAGCCTCCGGAGGGACGGGGTGAGCGCTGCGGCGGCGACAGCGATGAGGAGTCCAAGCGCCAGCGACGGCATCAGCGATGACCACGACACCCGGCTCAGGGAACCGGCGCCCCAGAAGCCAACGGTCATGGCATCGGTGATGTCTGCCCTGGTGATCAGATAGGCATTCACCGATCCGAGCATGACGGATACCGCTATCCCGATGATGATGAGCGAGAACCCCTGCACGCCCCTGCGGTAGGCGAGCAGATAGACCACAAGCGCCGTCGCGAGGCCGCCCGTGGTCGCCGCAACCGCTATCGTCCAGGAACTGTACGAACCGAGCACGAGCATCACCACCACAACGGCGGTGTAGGAACCCGCATCAAAGCCGATCACATCGGGCGAGCCGAGCGGGTTGCGGGTCAGCGACTGGAAGATGGCACCGCCAAGACCAAGGAGCGCGCCAAAAACCACGGATGAGAGTGCGATGGGAAGTCGCCATTCGCCGACGACGGTGCGGTGGAAGGGCTCACCGGTGCCGGTGAGCGCTGACAACACCTGGGGGAGGGTGAGTGGGTAGTCACCAAAGCACAGAGCAACAACGGCAAAGAAGACGGCAACAACCGTCAGGATGAGTGTGGTCCTGAGCGTTCTCAGGGGAACCCTGACGGAGAATCGGCCCCGTCGGATGGTGACGGTTGCGGCGGGTTCGGTGGCGGCGCTCACAGTGTGCTCACCGATCGTTTCCTGACCAACGCGATCAGGACGGGGGCGCCGATGACGGCGGTGACGATCCCCACCTCCACCTCACCTGGTCGGTCAATCACCCGTCCGACCACGTCGGAGAGTAGGACGAGGGCCGCCGCGGCGAGCATCGATGTGGTGATGATCCAGCGTTGGTCTGGTCCGGTGAACCACCTGACCATGTGCGGAACCATCAGCCCAACAAAGGCGATCCCTCCGGTGAGTGCCGTGGCCGACCCGGCCAGCAGGGTCACCGCGACGATGGTGAGGATTCGGGTGCGGGCAACCCGTGTGCCCAGGGACGAGGCCAGATCGTCACCCAGAGCAATCGTGTTCAGCGACGGGGCAAGGACAAGGGCAAGCAGAATGCCTGCAGCAAGAAAAGGCAGAATCTGAGCGGTGTCGGCCAGTGAGGTGCGGGCAATGGAGCCAACACCCCACGAGCGTACGGCTCGGAAGGTGTGGTCATCGATCAGGGTGAGGAAGGTGGAGAAACCGTTCAGGACGGCGCCGAGCGCCACACCGGCACGGACACGGGTGCCGGGGGAGACGCGTGACTGGCCGGCCGACCCGATGGCGTACACCAGGAGGGCGGCTCCCGCCGCACCCAGGAATGCAAACCAGATGTAACCGGTGATGCTGGTGAGCCCACACAGTCCAATGCCCAGCGTGACGGCAAACCCGGCACCGGCGTTGACGCCCATGATTCCCGGGTCAGCCAGCGGGTTGCGCGTGAGTGCCTGGATGAGCGCACCGGCCACCCCAAATGCCGCGCCAACCACAAGTCCGACCAGGGTCCGTGGGACCCGGAGCGTCCAGACGATGATGGCCGCGTCTGAGCCGTCCGGGTGCCAGAGCCCTCGCCACACGTCGGGCATGCTCAACTGATTCGCCCCAAAGGCCAGGCTGGTGAGCACGGCAAGGACCAGCGCTGCGGCAAGAAGGAGCAGGCCGGTGACTCGACGGGTGGCGAG
The DNA here is from genome assembly GCA_052103915.1 of Mycetocola sp. Lineage (GTDB taxonomy): Bacteria > Actinomycetota > Actinomycetes > Actinomycetales > Microbacteriaceae > Mycetocola_B. Next base: position 4,369 of record JBQELM010000113.1, read on the forward strand.
GGTCATGGGCGGTGGTGATCTAACGGGGTCTGTTGCGAGGATCTAGCCGAGAGCTTCCGCCCCAAAGTCGGCGAGCTGGTCAACAAGCCACGGAACGCTGAGCGCACTCTGCACGTTCAGGCCCCAGGCGAAGTAGTTGATTCCGGTCTCCTGGTCGCCCTGGTTGTAGACGACGCGTCCGTCGGCAACGGCGGGGATTGCTGTAAACAGTTCTGAGTCAACCAGATAGGACTCTGTCCCCTCCTCGAAGGTGCTGATGAGAAGGAAGTCGGCATCAATGAGCCCGATCAGTTCGTCACTGACGGTGTCGTTCTCGCTGAACTGGTCGGCGTTGTCGGGGAGCGAGAAACCAAGGTCCTCAAAGAGAGCGGCCGTGTCCGTTCCCGGTGCGCTGACGTAGGCTGCACCCCACTCCTCTTCGTAGGCGATGACGTGGGCGGCGGTTGTGTCGGCGAACTCGGGGTGCGCGTCCCTGGTGTCGGCGACGGCCTGTTCCGCGCGAGCGACGGCCTCGGTTGCGGCGGCGGACAGGTCAACAGTCTCACCGAGCTGAGTGGTCATGTCCTGCCAGGAGAGCGACTCGTCTGCCGCGTAGAGCACCGGGGCGATACTGCTGAGCTGGTCGTAGTAGTTCTGATCGAAGGTGTCGTAGGCCGACAGTGCAACAATCAGGTCGGGTGAGGAGGCCGCTACCTTCTCGGCGGACACGTCGCTTCCCTGCTCGGACTCCCACAGCGTTGTGATGCGCGACACTGTCTCGGCGGGAAGCCAGGGGTTGCGCTCAACCGTTGACGGGGCAAACACCGGGGTACCGCCCAGGGCGATGAGCGCGTCGGTGTCCAGCGTTGACGCGGTGACGATGGCGATCTTGTCCGGACGTTCGCTGAGGACGGTGTCACCAAACGGGCTGCTCAGGGTGAGTGGGTACTCGGTTGTTCCTTCGGCGGCGGGCAGGAACGACTCACCGGTTTCTGCTTCGGGAGCGGCATCGCTTGAGCAGCCGGTGACGGCGATCAGGCAGGCAAAAAGGGTTGCGGCGAGCGCGGTTCTGGTGCGGACTGATGGCCGGAGTGCTGGTGTTGGCACGGAGTTTTCCTTTGAATGCGGGTGGGAGGGACGTGGGGTGACGGGGGTCGCGGGGGCCTGCGCTGAGGCTGACGCGGGAGGAGAAAGAAGTGAGAAGGGGCAGGGGATGGCTGGCCGTGTTCGGCTCACGCCTCCGACGGTGCTCGGTGCTCGCGCTGTTTGTCAGAGCTGTGGGCCGGCGGGAGCTCAAGCTCGTACAGCGTGTTTCCCCATCCGACGGTGTGTATCTGTCGTGTGATCAACCCCGCAGATGCAAAGAGTGCACGGTATTCGGCGTCGGTGCGGGCTGCACCGCCGCTCAGCGCAAAGCTGATGAGGTCGTGTTCGAAGTCATGATCATCGGCGGTTGTGGGGTCAAGCACGTCGGTGAAGACCAGGACACGACCGGACGGGGGCACAACATCCGTGCACACCCGGAGCAGGTGGATGGCGTCCAGATCCGGAAGCGCCTCAAGGGCAGCGTTCAGCAGGACAACATCGTGTGTGCCCTGTGGGCCGGTCAGCGACCCGGCCACCTGGAATCCAACACGGGGGTGGGCGGCGTGTTCGTCACTGAGCGCGTTGATTTCTGACGGGCTGGCCACGATGGTCACCTGGGTCTGCGGGTGCTCGGTCACGAGAGCCGCCGCGATCACACCCTGACCCTGACCAAGGAGGGCGATCCGTGCGGGGGTGCCGAGGGCGGGATGGGTCGCCAGCGGACCGGTCGCGTAGAGGGCGTCCTCTGCTTCCCTGTTGACGCGCTCGGTCAGCATCCGTCCCGGTCGCTGTGTGCGTTGTGTCCAGGGCTCACCCACCCACCTGGTGGCATTTCCGACTCCGGTGCGGATCGCCGTGAGAAGCGACAGCGCCGCCGTGAGTTCCTGGGTTGCGGCGAACCCGTCGAGGTCAAGGTCATCGCTGACATCGCTGTCGTCAAGCTCCTGGCCCAGCGGCGTGAGACGAACACTGTCCGTGCCGGTGTATTCGACCAGCCCGAGTTCGGCGAGGTAGCGCAGGAGCTTGGTCAGGCCGGTGGCGTCTGTTGCTGTTGCTTCGGTGAGGAAGA
>JBQELM010000114.1:0-6491 GCA_052103915.1 Mycetocola sp.
AATGATCCTTACGCTCGTGAACCGCGGCATCCACCTGCCACTGACCGACATAGCGGTACCCCCACTTTGACGAGATCATCAGTTCACAGCGCCGCTCGGGATTCTGGGCAATCCATTCACCGAGGAACTGCTCGGCAAGGCCGTACGAACGCGCAACATCAATGTCTCTGATCCCCTGCTCCCACGCACTGTCCAGCAGATGGTGGGCCCGCGCACGGAGGTCATCAACACCGAGTCCCCGAGCATGATCAACGTCATGCCCCAGGTTGATGTATGCCGGGCGTCCGGCGGCGGCCAGGCCAAGAGCGATGCGCGGCGGAGTGGCGCGCTGTGCCAGGCTCACCAGCTTGCCGGCCTGTTGGACGGACGGTAGCTGGCCTCACCAAAGCCGAGGATCAGGTAACCGATGATGGAGAACCAGAACAACAGGAAGAACCCAAACGCGCCCCCACGTCCGAATGCAGCCGCCAGATCAATCGCAACGATGATGCCAATGACGATGTTCACAACGGGGATGAACAGGAGGAGCAGCCACCACCACGGGCGCTGAACCGATCGCAGCACAAACAGGGCGTTGGCCACGGGGATAAACGCAACCCAGCCGGGCTGGCCCGCTTTATCAAGCACCTTCCACAGCGCAACAGCGTTCAGCAGATAAAGCACAACCCCGCCAATGGCAAAGCCTGCGACCGTGCCGAGACCGATCGTTGATTCCAGTTGATTGTCGACCCCGACGCTCAGCGCGACGCTCGTGATGATGCCCATTTTGTTCCCCTCGATCCACGGTTAACCTGGGTCAAGCGTATCCAGCAGTGGCTCTGTCCGGCAGAGCCACATCCATACGCCCACCGCGCCCCACAGAGAGAAGGACGGCCGTGAGTTCTTCACCATCACCCAGTGACATCCGCCGCTGGCGTCGACACCTGGCGGCGGAGCGCGCGGAGGCCAGCACCTACCGGGACCTGGCCGCCCGCAGAAGCGGCGAGGAGAGAGCGATCCTGCTGGCACTTGCCGATGCAGAAAAACGACACGAACAACACTGGCTTGATCTGCTCGGTTCACACGCACTCCCCCGACCCAAGGCCGATGTACGCACCAGAATCCTGGGGTTCTTTGCCCGACACTTCGGCCTGGTTTTTGTTCTTGCTCTTGTCCAGCGCGCCGAGGCCCGCTCACCCTACGGGGACGACGCCGACGCAACCGACGCCATGGTCGCCGACGAGAAGGTCCATGAGGAGGTCATTCGCGGGCTCGCGTCCCGGGGCCGTTCACGCATGGCCGGCACGTTCCGCGCGGCTGTCTTTGGCGCGAACGATGGCCTGGTCTCTAACCTGGCCCTTGTCCTAGGAATGGCGGCGACGGGGGTCTCTACAGGCGTTGTGCTGGCGTCGGGCGTGGCGGGGCTCCTGGCTGGCGCTCTCTCAATGGGGGCGGGAGAGTTTGTATCCGTTCGGTCCCAGCGCGAGCTCCTTGCCGCGTCAAGCCCCAACCCCAGCACCAGGGAAGCGCTGCCCAATCTGGATGTCAATGCCAATGAGCTCGCGCTGGTGTACCGGGCTCGCGGTATGTCCCCCTCTGATGCCGAGGCCCATGCCACCGAGGTTCTGTTTAACCTCGAGTGTGTTCATGGTGAGCACTCACTCACCGCCACGGCGGGCAGTGAGGAGCGTGAGCAGGATCACGAGGAGATCGGTTCGGCCTGGGGTGCAGCACTGTCAAGCTTCTGCTTTTTTGCCTCAGGGGCGATTATCCCTGTGCTGCCCTACGTGCTCGGCCTGACGGGGCTCGCCGCCGTACTGACCTCTGCGGGACTCGTTGGGGTGGCCCTCCTGCTGACCGGGGCGACGGTTGGCGTCCTCTCCGGCGCCTCACCACTGCGCCGCGGTGCACGCCAGCTGGGGATCGGGTGGGCCGCGGCAGCGGCGACCTATGTTCTTGGGCTCCTGTTCGGCGCCTCCGTCAGCTAAAGCCCACAACGGGCTCGGGCCGGTGCCCCTCATTTACAACAGGGAACAGCCAACCGGGAAGGCTGTGGGCCCCCATGTGAGGCGAGGCGCGCACCGTTGCCTCAAACAACGGCACCAGCACCGGCACCGGCACACACGCAAGACCCATCACTGCCGCTCCTTTGCACCGGATCACCGGGCAACATCTGCTCACCTGTGCAAAATGCGCTCACGCGCGCCCGACATGATCACATCACACGCCTTTTCACCCCCCGATTCACCCGGCCCCCAAGAGGGGGGATATTGATGTGACCTTTGTTTACGCTCAGCAAACAAAACACCAGATGCATACATATTTTTGCTTCGCCTGATGCCAAGCATCGCCGCCGGTGGCCGCGTTAACTCGGGGTCATTAACCGGGCTAGGGTTGAAATATTGTCCAAAATTCCCCCACACGAAGGTAGGCGTTCAACGTGCGCATACACACCCCCGGTGTGCCTCTGAGTGTTCGATCCATCACTGTCGCGTTCGTCGCGTCCGTCATGGCCATCGCACTCGCTCTGGCTGGACTCGTCACAGCACCCGCTGCACAGGCGGCCACAAATGGTATTTCGCTCAGTGCAACCATCAACGGATCAGACCTCACCGAAGGTCAGACGGTACGCAGTGGCGACACCGTTGGGTTCCGTGCCCTGTACGAGCTCGATAACATCACGCCAGGCGAAACAATCACGATCACGCTGGGTGACTATTTCAGCGGCCTGACAACACCATCGCTCGCAAACAACAGGGCAATTTCGGATGTGACAGTCACAGACGGAGTGATGTCAATCACATTCCGCGAGGACATTCACGAACTGGAAGAAATCTCCGGAATCCTCGACTTCTCGGCAAAAATCGTTGACCTGGAGAAGAGCGAAAAGGCCACGATCAGCTGGTCGATCGACGACGTTGCTACCGAGATCTCCGTCGACGTGCTCGCCCCCGGAGATGAGAAGTCAAACGTTCAGGACGGCTTCAACAAGTCAAGCAACGCAAACCTCAACAGCGCAGTGAGCGTCGTTGACGGCGTGGTGACGATCAACCGGAACGTTGTGGACAAGCCGATCAAATACACGCTGAACGTCGACAGTGCCACAGCCCGCGAGGGTTTCACCGTGACGGACACCTTCAGCGCCTACGTCACGGTCGCCGAGGACTCGTTCACCGGCACGCTGACCACGTGGGATGAGAACGGACTCAACCGCACAACAAAGGACGTTGACGTCGCGCCGACCTTCACGGACAACTCCTTCGCCCTCACCCTCGACCTCCCCGCACAGTCCAAGCTGTCGGTGAGCTACACCGCCACCATCCGCGAGGACGCCCTTGAGGACATCCGCGCCGAGCTCCAGGCCGCATACGACAAGGTGCGCGCCAACCTGGACACGACCGGAGACGGTGGAAACTACACCGTCACCATCGGCAACACCGCCGTCTTCGGTGACAAGGGCGAGCGCACCAGCAACGTCACCATCGGTGGCTCCCTGGCAAGCATCCCCCGCCCGAACGCCGGACAGGCGTTCACCAAGTCGGCCGAGTGGGGCACCTGGACCTCGTTCGCCGTGGAGCCGAAGGACGATGGAACACTCGACCCCACGTTCCCCGTCACCTACACACTGGGCGCCAACCTCGCGCAGTGGGATGACAGCAACGCGTTCAAGACCCTGGCAAGCAACGTTGTCATCTCTGACACCCTGCCCGCCCAGGCACGCTGGGTTGCCGAGAGCATTGCCATCACCGGTGGCGACTACACCCTCGTCGAATTTGATGGCACCGCAGCCGACTTCGCTGCGGACAGCCACGTTGGTCAGTACGCCATCGTTGGACAGACCATCCTCGTCAACATCGGCAAGGACGCTGCAACGAAGGTGACCGTCACCGCCGGTGCCGAGATCACCACGCTGGCAGGACTTGACACCGAAAAGTACGGCGACACCAGCGGTATCGCCTCCAAGTTCCGCAACATCGCGCACTTCACCTTCACCGACGGTAAGGGAAACAAGAAGGACGAGTGGGCTGACCACTGGACCAAGCTTGTGACCTACACCAGCACCGACAACGGTGTGAAGGAGCCGGGCGTCTTCAACAAGAGCATCAAGAGCGGAACCTCGTTCCAGATCGCTCCCGGAACCGCAGCGACTATTCCCTACGAGTTCTCCATCAACCGCGCCGACACGATCCTCGACGCCATCGACGTGACCAAGAGCCGGATCATCGACCCGCTCGACACCCGCGTTTTTGACGTCAAGGCGTCGCTCGCCTCGCTGAAGGAAAAGCTCAGCGGAACGATCAACGGAAGCGCACTGAGCGCGTCCGCGTTCACCGTGAGCCAGGACGAGGATGGCGCGGTTGTCATCGCTCTGAGCGATGAGGGCAAGGCACTTGTTGCCGATGCCAAGGCCGTGACCGGCCGCCTTGTTGTTGTCGCCCCGCTGGTGACCAACGTGTTTGTTGGCAAGCAGAGCCTCACGGTGTCCAACACGGCAACCGTTGTCGGCGAAGACGACAGCGAGCGTTTCTGGTCGGAGCGCAGCATCGAGACCAACTCCTTCGGTGTTGAGGCCGAGGCGAACAAGACGGTCTGGGATCACGAGACCCAGAGCTGGACCAAGAACCTCCGTGCAGAGCTTGACGGCGACGCACTGGCGAACGACGTCTACGTCTACAACCTGGCCTACGTCCCACACAACGGCTACAACGGTGTCCCCGTGTCGCCGGTCAAGGATGTCCTCCCCGCCAACACCACGTTCCTTGGTTTTGTGAGCGCGGACAACGTTGACAGCGCGGCCAACCCGCAGGCCGGCCCGATCTCCATCGGTGGCAACCTGCAGGCCAGCTACGACGAGGAGACCCGCACCGTTTCGGTTCAGACCGAGGCGAACAAGCGACTCAACGCCAACGGCGCGCTCAACACCTACGTCGCTGTGCGCGTTGACAGCTTCACCAAGGATGTCCCGATCGTCAACACCTTCGGCCGCAGCTCGGCGACGGTGACCCCGTCAAACGACTACCCGATCAGCATCAACAAGGTTGACGCAACGGACGACACCGTTGTGATCTCCGACGACGCTGCCCGCTTCACCATCACCACCGATGATGAGGATGCAACCGTCATCGTCCGGGACGCTTTTGTCCAGGATGGATTCCTCCGTGTCAAGGATGCCGACGGCACCATCAAGGGTGTCACCGTTCCGAAGCCGGGCAACTACCGTGTGACGGAGAAGGTTGCTCCCGAGGGATACGCGCTGCCGACCGGTGACGATGCAGCCCTCAGCTTCACCGTGAACACTGACGGAACGTCCGAGGAGCTTGTCTTCCCGAACACGCCGGCACCGGTCGTCGAGCCGACGGAGGAGCCCACCGTCGAGCCGACGGAGGAGCCCACCACCGAGCCGACCGATGGCCCGACGGTTGCCCCGAGCGAGGAGCCCACTGTGGCACCAAGCGAGGAGCCGACCGACGAGCCGAGCACGTCAACAACCGAGCCGGCCACCGCGTCACCCGACGCCTCGGCCACGCCGACCGCTGACGCTGACCAGGACAACCTGGCCAGGACCGGTGCTCAGACCACCGGCCTGCTCAGTGTTGCTGGCGGCCTGCTGCTCGCGGCTGCGCTTGTCCTCGGACTGCGCGCTCGTCGTCGCAGCTAGCATGACCACCCGTCACTGATGTGACACGAAGGGAGGGACCGGTTCGCCGGTCCCTCCCTTCCGCTTTCTGCGTGCTTGAATATGGGAATGAGCAGCGCCGCCGTACCCCAGCCAGCACCAGCAGAGCACGCCATCGCGGCGCAGCACCGACGGGTCATCACCGAGCCGTCACCCGAGGGCGGCGCACCGTACCCGAGCTACGATTTCCGCACCGACCTGGAGCGGATTCGGTTCTCCCCGTACTTTTCTCGGCTCTCTGCCGTCACGCAGGTTGTTCCGCAGACCAACGCCGGACCGGTCATCCACAATCGGCTGACCCACTCCATCAAGGTCACAGCCGTCGCCAGAGAAATCGCCGTCACCCTGGCCAACGACCGGGGCGAAAACGGCCGACGAATCACCCGGCTCGGCGGATGCGAGCCCGTTGTTGTTCAGGCCGCGGCCAGCGCCCACGATCTGGGGCACCCACCCTTCGGCCACCTGGGCGAACAGGTCCTTGACCGCCTCGCACGCGAGGACCTTGGTCTGCCTGAGGGGTTTGAGGGCAACGCGCAGACCTATCGGATCATCGCCGCGCTGGACACCAATGGACTCACCCCCACCGGTTTGAACCTCACGGCGGCCGTTCGTGCCGCCGTCCTCAAGTACCCCTGGACCCGGTTGGAGTGGCGCGACCGTGCTCCCCTCCCGAACGGGGAACGCCCGAGGGGCGTGGGTGACGCGTCCGAGAGCGGAGCCCACAAGTTCTCGATCTACTCCCTGCATGCGGCAGAGGTTGCCGAGGTCCGGGCCGCCTACCCCGACCTTGACCCCTGGCAGCAGACCGTTGAGTGCTCCGTGATGGACGTGGCCG
>JBQELM010000115.1:0-1017 GCA_052103915.1 Mycetocola sp.
GTCGGCGTTGCGTGAACTCGAGACCACGGCAACGGTGAGCCCGTCCTGGATGGCGGCGTCGAGCAGAAGCAGCGAGCCGGGGTAGGGCTCCACCCCGTTCTCCTGAAGCTCAGCGGAGAACATCGCGTTTTTGCGATTACCCAGACCACAGACCGTGTTGGCCGTTGGCGCATCATCCGGGGTCCCCTCGGGGAGGGTGATGCCGCGCGAGGCGAGCAGGGCACGCACGCCGTCGTACCGGGGACGGCCGTCCACGTGGGCAAAGTAGTCGGCGTCGGTGTACGGGGCGGAGCCGTGTTCGGTGAGGACCTCGTTAAACAGGCGTGCCCAGGCGCGCATGTGCACCTCTGCTGTGGGGGTGAGCACACCATCCAGATCAAACAGGAGCGCCCGATAGGTACTGAGACTCACTCCGGGGGTAAAAAACTCAACCGTCATGATGCGACGACCACGGTCACAAGCGATCCGGTGGTCGAGGGGAGTGCGCGGGCGGTGGGAACCCGGCCTGGTGCACAGGGTAAGGGTGCGGTGATCCTCATGTGGCGCTCTCCTTCGGGTGGGGTTTTCTGTCGCCACGGCCAGTGTAGGGGCACAACGGAGAGGACAAAAAGCGCCTGTTATGAGCCTGAGTGCCCGCTGTCATCGGAGGATAAAACGACAGGAGTCGCGATGGTGAACGACTCAGCTCTCGCCGTGGGACATCACCGCGTTGAACGCCGCGACGGAACGCTATGCGCCCAGGGTCTCTGTGTCGTCCTGAACGTCCGCCACGGACGCCGCGGGTTCAGGAACAACGCCAAAAAGTGTCTCGATGGCGTCGATGTAGCGCTGTGACTCACCGGCGCGGGCAAATTCTCGGGCGCGGGAGGTGGGGGTGTGCAGCAGAACGCCGGCAAGGTGACGCAGTGCCTGCTCGGTGCGGGGGTCGGGCGACTTACCCGCGACCCGCTCCAGCTCGGTGTCAAGAATGCCGAACACGTGGGAGCGCAGGGCAACAATCGCCGGCGTGAGGTTCTG